>JBFFLM010000163.1:0-4109 GCA_041554835.1 Methanogenium sp. | reverse complement strand
GCGATGGCCCGGTCCGTCTCATTCAACGCTGGTTCCCCCGTCTCCGGCGATCCGTCCAGACACCCGGCGGCAAGGATCACCGCGAGGCACACGATGGCGAGTGACGCCAGCCCGATTCTCCTGCTCCTTCGCGTCATAGGGGGAGTCTTTTCCTTTCCTCTCGAAATAGCTATTCCATAGCCGGGGGATGCGGAAAAAACAGGTAGTTTACCAGCGATGTGGATGAGCGAAAATGAGTGGGAACCGGACGATCAATGGCAACTGCTCGCTATGAGATGATTTTGGGGGTCGGGCCTCTGCCTGCCGGGAAGCGGCAGCGGTGCCGGTCCGTTCAGCCCCCCACCATCGTGGTCTCACATTTTGGGCATCGCATACTCCAGCAGGGAACCGCCGGGCTCTTGTCGGCCTTGTAGCCGCACTGGGGGCAGATACACTTTGACGGCGGATTGCCGTGCCGCTGGTGTCCCTCTCCGGGTGGAATATCGGGCATATCGTTTACCGGCCGAGTATCACGCCGGTGGCAGATAAGCATTTGGGCGGATTACGGTTTGAGATGATGGGAGAGGTATCTTTCCTGACATACCCGTCGCCGTATGATTCATCACTTGTTAGCTTCCATCACTCCATCATTGCAGGGTCCGACCGCAATCCCGATAGGTTTCATTAGACCCTAACGAAGGAATGGTGAACAAAATGTCTCAGAAACATGAAACATCTGGAAGAAAAGATGGCAAAAAAGGCGCCGGCAACATGGATGAGATAGCAAAGACGATCTTCGCACCCATATACCCGGTCATCGCAAAGAATATTCTCGACCGGTTCGGGATCACCGGCGGCGTCTGCATCGACATCGGGAGCGGGCCTGCCTCCCTTGCGATCGCGATTGCCCGGCAGTCGGATCTCCGGGTGATCGCCCTCGATAATTCGGATGAGATGCAGGAGGCCGCGGCGCGAAATATCGCGGATGCAAAGCTTGCGGGCCGCATCGAGCTTCTCTGCGGGGACGTGCACGCGATCCCGCTCCCCGATGACAGCGCCGACCTGATCATCAGCAGGGGGTCGATGTTCTTCTGGGACGACATCCACACGGCATTTCGCGAAATCTACCGGGTCCTTCGGCCCGGCGGGAAGACCTGTATCGGCGGCGGGTTTGGAAATAAGGAGCTTTTTGCGTCGGTATCGGCGTCAATGATCAAAAAATATCCCGAATGGGAAATGAAGAATAAAAAACGCATGTCACCGGAGAATATTGACCGCTTTCGTACAATGCTGGAGGAGATCGGCGTCCCTGAGTACGAGATCCTTTCCGGGGACGGGGGCTTCTGGATCGTGCTCTCCAAGACAACGCCGGGGGCTCTGGCATACGGTGCTTAAATGTAAAAATAATCGGAGGGACGACCTTTGGAAACCCTCTGTGGTTTTGCTCATTATCCGGGTGAGACAGCATGAGCTGGTCGTGGAATGCCCTTACGTAGGGGCGGTCGGGCAAACGACTGCTGCCGGTCCTACTCCCCCATAAGGGGGACGTCGCACTTAGGGCACTTCATGCTGCGGCAGGGAACGCCGGGAGTCTTCTCCGCCGTGTAGCCGCACTGGGGGCAGACGCACTTTGTGGGCGGGTTGCCGCGGCGCTGCCGCCCGCCGCCGTAGGGGATGTCGGTCATGGTACCGCCAGTATCCCGGTTCCGCCAGATAAGGGTATGGACGATCACAATCGTATCGGACGGTCGAACCCGTCCCGGGAGCTGCCGCGGCCGCCCCGGGAAGAAAGAGGGGAGGCCCTGCCAAAAGAAAGGGAAACCTCGCGGGGGTGATGTTCTCCCCGGGGGTCACTGCAGGGGCGTCACCGCTCTTCTTGTGAGTGGTGGCGGAGGACGGAATAGACCGCATATATCCCGATAATCACAGCGGCCACATAGCCGACGAGGGTGAGGTCGATGATTGTACTACAGGCGAAGGTATCGAAGGGGAGCCCGGCGGCGAGGATGATGAGGGAGGAGCCGATGACGAGCGAGGAGATGACCAGCCCCACAAGAAGCATCGAGGACGAGTACTTCATCGCAAGCGCCATCTCTCTCGTGCTCGTGTCCTTCAGTTCGATGGAAAAGTCGCCGCCCGCGAGCCGGTGGAGGGCCCGGTTCAGGGTGAGGGGAAAGTCGCGGGCGCTTGCCGCCACATCGGATGCATGGCGGGCCGCCCGGTGGATGTCGCCCCGCTGGTAGAGGCGGGGGCGGGCAAGGTCCGAGAGGTAGGGGCCGACACTCCGGTTGAAGTTGAACGACGGGTCGAGTTGTTCGATCACGGAGAGCATCATCACGATCACCTTGATGACAAGCATCATCGTCGTCGGGACGACGAGATGGTACTTGCGGAGAATTTCAGGAATGCTGGTCAGGACCAGGCCCATGTCGAACTGGTTCGCTTCGACGTTTCGGTATTGCCGGAAGACCGCATAGGTGTCGTCCATGAATGCGTCCGCATCGGCATCGGCAATCGCCACCCCGAGGCGGCGATAGCACGCCGCCACCTCCTCGATGTCATCATCTGCGATCGCGAGGAGGAGCCGGGTATAGGTCTCGCGGCGCTGGGGCCGGAGAACCCCCACCATCCCGAAGTCGAGGAAGATCACCCTGCCGTCGGGGCTGACCAGCAGGTTGCCGGGATGCGGGTCGGCGTGGAAGAACCCGTCCTCGAAGATCTGTTTGATGTACGCCGTGAAGATGATCCTGCAGAGGTTGCGGGGGTCGAGGTGCTGATTGCGGATAGCCTCGATGTCATCGATGCGCACCCCCTCGAGATACTGCATGGTCAGCACCTCATGGGTCGTCGTTTCCCAGTGGACACGGGGGATGGCGACGCCGTCCACTCCCTTCATATTCCGCCGGAGCTGGTCTGCGTTTTTGCCGTCGAGGATGAAATCGATCTCACCACGAATCTGGTGGGCGAACTCCCGGACGAGGCCGGTCGGGTTGTAGACCCGCATGTGCGGATAGCGATCCTCGATTCGCTCGGCCAGGTTCTCCAAAATGACGAGGTCGGTCTCGATCGTCTCCGCGATGCCGGGGCGGCGGACCTTGACGGCGACCCGTTTCCCATCTGCGAGCGTTCCCCGGTGGACCTGCGAGAGCGACGCCGCCGCAATCGCCTCCTCGTCGATGGTGATGCCCGCCTCTTCAAAGGGGCCGAATGCCTCCACGAGTGCAGGCCGCACCTCATCGAAGGGCACCGGGGGTACCTCATCGGTGAGTTTTTTCAGTTCGGCAATGAGCCCGGGCGGGAGCAGGTCGCTCCTCGTGCTCAGGATCTGGCCGAACTTGATAAAGACAGGCCCGAGATCGGTGATCGCCTCCCGGATGGAGACATAGGTCGCCGCATGCTCGGCATCGGGATGTTTCTTCAGCTTCTCCAGTGGGGCCGAACCGGGATAGATTTCATTGATGACAACGCCGAACCCGTGCCGGACGAGGATATGGACCATCTCGCGATACCGCCGAAGAAGCCGTACCATGGGTAAGGGATGGCGGCGGGATATTAATATACTGTTCCCGGTTTTCCGGTCCATACCATGAGGAGATGCAGGAGCGAATTCGCAGGAACATTTGACCTACAGCCGGGAAGTTGTAAAAAAGGATTGTGTGATAAAAAAATGAATGTCGGTTCAGCGTCTCTTCCAGAGAAGGGCGAAGGCGCCGAGGGCGATCAGGGGAACGCAGGCGAGCGGTGCCGACCGGGTGGGTTCGGGTGCCTAGGTCCGGTCATTCTTCGATAGGTCCGGCAGAATGCCCTACAAGAGTGCCCCGCAGGAACATCACCAGCCGGAAACATCATATCGTTGTCCGTGATAGGCAGAAAATCCTCCTCCTGTACGCTCCTTCTCTCCTCTCTTCCTCCACCTCTTCCCCAATCCTTTTTGTATCATGACCGCCCCCATTGCCTTACAGTGATCCCATGAACCTCCCTCGATTCCTCCTCGTCCTCATCGCCGTCGCCCTGGCACTCGTCATGGTCGTCCTCGGCATCCTCGGCAACTGGTACTGGTTTCTTACCGTCGGGTACGAAGAGATCTATTATTCGATCCTCGTCACCCGCGTCATGCTCTTTGCCGCAGG
>JBFFLM010000162.1:0-4131 GCA_041554835.1 Methanogenium sp. | reverse complement strand
TCTGCACTGGACCCTGAACTGACCCGTGAAGTTCTCGAAGTAATGAAACTCCTTGCAGAACAGGGAATGACAATGCTCGTCGTTACGCACGAGATGGGATTTGCCTGCTCGGTAGCGACACGCATCATGTTTATGGAGCATGGGATTATTCAGGAGCAGGGTAGCCCCGACCAGATGATGAGTGACGAAACCTTTGAAAGATGCAAGAATTTCATCGGCAAAGTAACCGGTTTCGGAACGGATTGATGAGACCATGGAGACCATACAGTTCATTTCCACGATTCTGATGCCCGCCCTGCTTGAGGGATTGGTGATAACCATCGAACTGGTTCTCATCACCGCACCGATAGGATTTTTCCTTGGAATACTCCTCGCAATAGGAAGGGTTTACGGTTCCAAACCGGTTGTCCTCCTTTGCAAGGTGGTCGTGGGATTCATCAAGGGAACTCCCCTGCTATTGATGCTCTTTATTCTATATTTTGGTCTCCCCTCCATCGGAATCGTTCTTTCGGCATTTTCCGCATCGATAGTCGGATTTGTGATGTGTAATGGTGCTTACAGTTCCGAATACATACGTGGGGCAATGGGATCGGTTAAGGAAGGACAGATGATCGCAGCACAGGCACTGGGCATGACACGAATGCAGGCAGTGCGTTCAATTATCCTCCCTCAGGCTCTGCGACGTGCAATCCCGGGCCTTTCAAATGAATTTATTTATCTTATCAAGTACTCGTCCCTGGCATACATGCTGACCGTTATTGAGCTCACCGGAGCAGGAAAACTTGTTGCGACTAAATATTTCACCTACACCGAAACCTTCATTGTCGTGGGTATGTTGTATCTTGTGCTTGTCACCATCACAACGATCGCGGTCATGCTTCTCGAAAGAAAACTGGCCGTTCCCGGCATGACCACAGCGGGAAGAAGCGCACTTGATATCCTCTAATTAAAATAATAATATTTTAAAAATATTCAATATCCACATGCGCTCTTTTTTTCAGGTCAGTCCAGTAATCCTGCCTGTTCCCGGTATCATATCCTCCAGCCATCAGATCTTCTGGATCAAAAGCACGAAGAGCCCTTTCAAAATCCCTTGGCCCGGCATCAATGAGCGCCACTGTACTTACATCATATTCATTGAGGATGTCAAGGAGGTGCACAAGCCGCAGTGACGGTACAGCCACCTCATCCTGTACCTCGAGAATTGCGCAGAGAGCAGCCGAGTTACTGGTCGGAGAGAAAAAAAAGGCCTTACCAGATACCAGTTCTTCCAGTTCAATGGAAGAAAATCGTTCTCCGATGATCACGCACTCCCTTATTCCTGCGTCCCGGAGTTCCCGCATCATCTTTCGGTACAGGTGAGATAATGCGCTGGTAAAATCATCAGAATCGCCAAAATACCCATCTTCAATCCCAAGCGAAAGAGGAGAAGGAAGACAAACGCGCACCCGTTTGTTCATTTTCAACGCACTCTTCGCATCATGAAGAAGCATTTCGTAGTCAAGAGCCGGTTCTCCGCGAAGAAACCCCCCTCTCACCTCTTCGAGGGATAATACAATTCTCATCCGGTAATCGAGGCCGCCGTAACACGGCATTTCAACTTCAGCCTGTTTCCCAAGAGAATGTTCTACCTTATAGGTTACAAGATCGCATGGAAAAATGCGGCGTCCACGCACCCAGTCCGAAAGATCCCCCAGTTCCGGGTCGGAAACTTCGGCACCAAATGACCAGAGCGGAAAAATTTGCCGTTTTTTCATGAATATTATGTATTTATACCATCAATAGCAAAAAAGATAGGCATGAGCAATCCACCCCTGCTGGTCACCTGCGGACTTCCATATACCAATGGGCCGTGTCATATCGGCCATTTGCGTACGTATGTGCCTGCAGATTTTTACGTACGATATTTGCGGCATAAAGGAGATGATGTGGTTTTCATCTGTGGTTCTGATAATCATGGAACTCCTATTGTCATCAGTGCCGAACAGAACGGAACGACGCCGCGGGAATTATCTGAAAAATACAACAACCATTTTGACAGTACCTTCCGCCGTATGAATATCCTCTTTGACAGGTTTGGGATGACCGATGACCCGACGAATCACAAGAGGACCAGGGAGATCATCCAGACACTGATAGACAACGGATACGTCTATGAGAAGACGATCAGTCAGAGCTACTGTCCTGACTGTGAAATGTTTCTCCCTGACCGATATGTGGAAGGAATTTGTCCATATTGCGGGGAGCAGGCAAGGGGTGACGAATGTGATCAGGGATGTGGGAAGCATCTCGAACCGGGGGAAATCAGAAATCCAGTCTGTAAAGTCTGTGGCGGAAATGCAGAACTCAGGGAACAAGAGCATTTCTTCTTCCGGCTGGGGGAGTTTAGTACATTTCTGGAATCGTACCTCCCGGACCTTGGAGGGACGTCTAATGCCAGAAATTACGCCCTCGGGTGGGTCAAAGAAGGACTGCATGACTGGTGTATTACCCGGACACTCGACTGGGGAGTGAAATTCCCCGGCCATGATGATCTCGTTGTCTACGTCTGGATCGACGCCCCGATTGGCTACATGTCCTTCACAGAAGAATGGGCTCAACAGACAGGTGGCGACTGGGAACAGTTCTGGAAGGGAGATTCGCCAATAACTCATTTCATCGGACAGGACATTATCTACCACCACTGCGTCTTCTGGCCTGCCATCCTGAAAGGGGCAGGATACCGTCCACCCGACGCGGTCGTTGCAAGCGGGATGGTAAAGATAGACGACAGGACGTTCTCAAAGACCAGAGGGTATGTCATATGGACGAATGACGACTATCTCGACCAGGGCCTCCCTGCCGATTACCTGAGATACTACCTGCTCGCCTATACATCCCATACAAAGGAACTCAATTTCTCCTGGAAGATATTCCAGGACCGTATCAACAATGAATTGGTGGACACCTTTGGAAATTTCCTGTACCGGACACTGCATTTTGCGGCAAACAAACTGGGAGGTATTCCAGGGGTGGAACCGGAACATGAGATTCTTTCCGAGATTAGCCGGGTCCTTGAAACGGTTGACTACGAGATGGGCAGATATGAATTCAAGAACGCTATTGATGCAATGATGAGTCTTGCAGCATATGGCAACTCCTACATTCAGAACAATGCCCCGTGGAAACTGATCAAGGAAGATCGTGCATCCGCAGAACAGGTAATCAGAAACTGTCTTCAGATAGCCAAGGCAACCACACTGCTCTTTGATGCCCTTCTGCCTGAAGAAGCACAAAAATCGTGGGAGATGCTCGGCTACAACGATCGTGTGACCGACCACAACCTCGAGGATTCTCTGGCAGGATTTGATCATAAAGACCTTCCTAAACCCTCAATAATATTTGCAAAAATCGAAAATGAAACAAGGGAAGAGCTTGAAATTATTATGAATAAAAGGATAGGAGCAGCAAAAATGAAAGAAGAGACCCCAAAGACGGAACAAATTACCATCGACGAATTCGCCCGCATAGACCTGAGAGTAGCAAAGGTGCTCTCGGCAGAAAAAGTTGAAGGGTCACGAAATCTTCTGAAATTACAGGTCACGATAGGTGACGAAGAACGGCAGATTGTAAGTGGTATATCTGACAGGTATGAACCTGAAGAACTCATTGGCACCAATATCATCGTGTGTGCAAACCTCAAGCCGGCGAAAATATTCGGGATAGAAAGCAGAGGAATGCTCCTTGCAGCAGGCGATGAGGCATCTCTGCTAGTACCGAAGAGAGAGGTTGAACCGGGTTCCCGCGTCTGCTGACCCCCACACAGAATTTTATTTTTTTCGATTCTTATCAGAGATACGTGAGCGTTCTCATAAACACAAGACATATTCTGCCACATACCATCAATCAGCAGAATTCATCCGCTGACTCCTTCATCGACAGGAAATTATTAGACAGCAAGCGAAACGTTGCTGGAGAATCATGCACAGAACAGAAAACGGACCTGGAGGGATTCGAACCCCCGACGTCCGGGTTAGAAGCCCGGCGCTATATCCTGGCTAAGCCACAGGTCCCAGGACTCCTTATAGTAATTGTATTATGGAGGCTTAAATTCTTGTAAATAAGGAGATTTTTTCTATGAACCTGCACGGT
>JBFFLM010000161.1:0-4155 GCA_041554835.1 Methanogenium sp. | reverse complement strand
GGCTTCTCCTCTCCCAGAACCTCCCCTTCACCCCGATGGCGGATGCATGGCAGGACGGAAGGCGTGACCTGATCCCTGAGGACTTCGTGGATGCAAAGTCGCGTATTGCAGAGGTCTGGGCCGATGTGCTGACGAATCGAAATCCTCCCTACGATGTCCCCGGCGGACTCAGGGATGCACTTCTGGCAACCAACGGGATAATGGACTCGGTCAGCAACGCCGAAGCGCACGCGGCAGGCCGCCTCTTTGCCGAGGTGGAGGGCTGCGACCTCGACCCCGCGGCGGCTGTTGCGACTGCGTCGCTCCTGCGCGGTGCTGAACGGGGGACGATTGGGACGGATGATACGGTGCTCCTCAATATTACCGGGGGGGGCTATACCAGGGTGAGACAGGACTATTCCCTCCATCGGGTACAGCCGGCCTGTACGGTGCCCGCCGGTGCCGGGACGACGGCGGTGGAGGGGATCCTTACGAGGTGGATGAAGGATCATGCATGAAGAAGAGCTGATACGGGTGGTGCTGGAGGCAGGTGCTGAGGTGATGGCGACCCTCCCCTGTGACCGGACAAGGGATCTCTGCACCCTCCTTCCGCGGCATTTCCGCGAGATCTCCCTTCTGCGGGAGGAGGACGGCGTGGGACTCTGTGCCGGACTTGCGCTTGCCGGCAGACGGCCGGTGATGCACATCCAGTCTTCCGGCCTGGGAAACATGCTCAACGCAATGCTCACCCTCACCTCCCTTTACCGCCTTCCCCTCCCGGTCCTTGCATCCTGGCGGGGGGTCTATAAGGAGCAGATCGAGGCGCAGGTGCCGTTCAATGCCCGCCTTCCCGCCATCCTTGCCGCGGCGGGCATCGCATGCACCGAGATCCACACGCCGGACGACCTCCGCCGTGCGGGCGAGGTCGTCGCTGATGCCTATGCGAAGCGCCGCCCGCATGTGGCGCTTATCTCCCCTGCTGTATGGGAGGGGGAGCGCTGCGCCGCCGCGACCCCGCCGGCATTTCCCGTCCGCGAGCGGGAGGTCGTCTGCGACCTGCACCGGACCATCCATGCGCCGGTGATGCGGCGGTACGATGCGATCGCTGCCGTCGCCCCGCACCTGGGCGATGCCCTCGCCGTCGCAAATCTTGGTGTCCCTGCAAAGGAGCTCTATGCCATCCGGGACCGGGCGGAGAACTTCTACATGCTTGGCAGTTACACCCAGGCGACCCCCATCGGCTTCGGCTGTGCCCTGGGGCAGGAGCGCGATGTGGTGGTCCTCGACGGGGACGGCAGCCTTTTGGGGACGGCGATCCTGCCGGTCATTGCAGCAGAAGCCCCGGAAAACCTGACCATCGTCGCCCTCGACAACGGTGCCTTCGGGTCAACGGGGAGTCAGATGACCCATGCATGGGCGGGGGCGGACCTCGAACTGATCGCCCGAGGCGCGGGGTTTGTAAGCACGGCAAAGGTGCAGACGCCGGAGGAGCTGGTCGCGGCGTACACCGCCGGGGGAAAGGGACCGCGGTTCATTCACGTCATCATCGCCCCCGGCAACGCGGATGTGCCGAACATCCCGTTCTCCGCTCTCGAAATACGGGACCGCTTCTGCGGGAGATGACCGGCGCCGGGTATGCCACTCAACTTTTTTTAAAACAAACGTATTTTATTTCTCGCCCGAAACTGTACTGCATGCTTACCGGAACGGAGAGGAGAAACGGAGTGGTCGCACTGGTTCTCGTCTGTGCTATGCTTCTGTCTCTTGTTCTGGCGCTCAGTATCGGCCCGACGACGATCCCCTTCTCATCCTTCATTCCTTCGGATATTTTCGGTGCCGTTGCGGCACTTCTTTCCGGCGAGGATGTGGCCCCCTTCTTCCCGGATGCAACGGCCGGTCTGATCGTCTACTCGGTCCGCATGCCCCGTGTGCTTGCCGCGCTTCTCGTCGGGGCGGGCCTTGCGGCGGCGGGAACGGCGATGCAGGGGCTCTTCAGGAACTCCATGGCCGACCCCTATATCATCGGCACCTCGTCGGGGGCCGCCCTCGGGGCCGCAGTTGCGATCGTCTTTCTCGGCGGGATGTTACTCCCTGTCTTTGCCTTTGTGGGGGCGACCGGGGCGACCTTCCTCGTCTACGCCCTTGCGACGAGAAACGGCCGGGCACCGGTGGAGACTCTTCTTCTCACCGGTGTTGCCCTCTCCATGTTCTTCTCTGCCATCCTCTCGTTTCTGATGTACTCGGCCGGGAAGAGCCTGCACCAGATTGTCTACTGGATGATGGGTGGGTTCTGGACCGTTGGATGGGCCGATATTTCACTGTCTCTCCTAATTATTGCGGGGTGTCTCATCCTCATCGTCTATGCAAAAGACCTCAATATCCTCTCCCTCGGTGAGGAGGATGCCGTGCATCTCGGAGTGAATGTGGAGACCTTCAAGCGCATCCTCCTCTTCGTCTCGTCGTTTATCACCGGTATCGCGGTCGCCATTGCAGGCTCCATCGGGTTCATCGGTCTCATCACCCCGCATGTGATGCGCCTCGTCGTCGGCCCGGACCATCGCGTTCTCTTCCCCGCCGCCATGGTCGCAGGAGGGATCTTCCTCCTCTGGGCTGACACGATCACCCGGACATTTCTGGGAGATATGCCGGTGGGGGTCATCACGGCGTTCGTGGGCGCCCCCTTCTTCGTCTTCCTTCTGCGCAGGAGGTCGAAGGTATGATACGGATCGACTGCCTCGGGGCAGGCTACGGTGCAGAGGACGTCATCCGAGACATCTGCCTTGATGCCGCAGAGGGGGAGTTCATCGGGATCATCGGGCCCAACGGGTCGGGAAAGACGACGCTCATCAAGGCGATGAGCCGGGTGCTCGCCGCAAGGACGGGTGCGGTCACCATCGAGGGGCGGCTCTTAGAGGAGTATGATCCGAAGGAGCTTGCCCGGACGCTGGGGGTCGTCCCGCAGGAGACATCGGTCGGGTTCTCTTATACGGTCAAAGACATCGTGATGATGGGCAGGTTCCCCCATCATACCCGGTTCTCCCGGGAGAGTACGGAGGACTACCTGGTGGTGGAGGAGGCGATGGTGGTCACCGGCATTGCCCATCTGGCCGATCGTCCCGTAACCGACATCTCAGGCGGCGAACGCCAGCGGGTGATCATCGCCCGTGCCCTGGCCCAGCAGCCGCGTTTCCTCCTCCTGGATGAGGCGACGGCGCATCTCGACATCAACCATCAGGTGGAGATCCTCTCGATCATCCGAGGGCTGGGGGCCGGGGTGACGAAGATCGGGGTCTTCCATGACCTGAACCTGGCCTCCGCCTACTGCGACCGGATCATTCTCATGGCGGGCGGTGAGGTCAGGGCCCTGGGCACCCCGGAAGCGGTGCTCACCCGGGAGAACCTGCGGGAGCACTATGGCATCGACGCGCTCATCCAGACGCATCCGGTGACCGGGCGCCCGATGGTCCTCCCGCTCGAGGGAACGGCCCGGCGTTCCTCCTCTTCCACAGGGTCCCCCCCGGCACCATCGAAACGGGTCCATCTCGTCTGCGGCGGCGGTTCGGGCGCAGGGCTCATGTACCGCCTCAGTGCCTCAGGGTACGAGGTGACGACCGGCATCCTCTGCGACGGCGACTCGGATACCTGCACGGCATCGGCGCTCGGAATGCATGTGCTCTGCATTCCTCCTTTCTCCCCGATCGGGCCTGCTGAGACGGCGGCACTCCGGGAGATGGTGGCGGCAGCCGATGTCGCCGTGCTCACCGCGATGCCGGTCGGTCCGGGGAACCTCGCCAACCTCGAGGTTCTCTGCGAGCAGGAGACGACGCCGGTCGTGATCTATATGCCGGAAGGCGGGGAGTTCACCGATTATACCGACGGAAAGCTTGATTCTGTCCTTAAATGCATCGAGGAGAAGGGGGCGGTGCGGGTCTCACGGATCGAGGATCTCCTGGAATCCATCTGATATGTCTGCATGAGGTCATGGCATGCGGTCGCAGTATGGGGATCCACCTTTCTTCAGAAAAAATGATATAATTTAAATTATTTGGAGTTAACCAGATCTCACATAATATTTCAAGTGAGGTTGGGTTAATGAAAAAAAATATTTCTATCTCTCTCATGATCATGATGGTTCTCATCATGGTGCAGGGTTGCGGCGCAGCTGATTACTTAACG
>JBFFLM010000160.1:0-4164 GCA_041554835.1 Methanogenium sp. | reverse complement strand
TTATCGGGGCAAAGGCGAGCGGCTCGATTTTGTGGCGGGTTATATAGGTTCTCGCAAGGCCGTGTTCACTCATAATGCCGAGGAAATGCCCCTCTTCATCAGTCAGCGGCATGTTGCGGATATCATGATGGACCATCTGGTCGGCGACATCGATGGTAGGCGTGTCGGCAAGTGCGCTGACTGTGTACTTGAAGGGCATATCTGAGACGCTCGGCGCCACACTTTCAACGTATTCGGGAGGGCTGCGCCGGAAGGTCTCCAGAGCAAAGGATGTCTCGGGATTAACATCCCCGCATCGTGCGGCAACATAGGTCCCGGTGGCGCCCATTCCCAGAAAATCCGCATATCCAAGTGCGCTGCAGATGCTGTCGGTATCCGGTTTTTTATGCCCGATAATGTAGATGGTGCTCATGTCTTTCTCTCCCGAATACTCTTCCGTTCATCAATATGACAGGGAACTACATATGCATTTTGAGGGCGGGATTTCCATCTTCCTGTCCGGCAGAAGGTCGTATTCCCGAAATACCGAGAAGCAATATTTATTACATCCTACCGGTAATGGGTTGATATTGGAGTAGTTTTATGGAGATTGTCAAGATTCCGCATATGGAAAAAGAAGAATATGATGCCCTGATCCGCGATGGGTATATTTCGAGGATTGCGTTCCAGGGAGAAAAATATCCGTATATCGCACCATTCATGTATGTCTTCGACGGAAATTTTCTCTACTTCCTTTCAACAAAATACGGGAGAAAAAACGATCTGTTCTCCAAGAGCCCATATGTCTCGGTTGAAGTGGAACGGTATTCGATGGACATGTCCTGCTATAATTTCGTGACCATGCAGGGCAGGCTGGTTCAGGAAGAGGATGCAATCACCAAGAAGAAAGTCCGTAATATGTTCATTGAAATGATTCGCACCCACAAACTCTCGAATAATGTCCTGGGAGCACTGGGGCACAATCCGGCAGACCCGGTGGAGTCCATTGCAGATGAAGAGCGCTCCAATATCTGGAAGCTGACCGGGGTAACCGATATCGTCGCCCTGAAAAATTTGTAGTATTTATCACCTGTAAAAGGCTACCCTCCTTTTTTCATGTGTACACCAATTGCATATTTGTTAATCAATATTGGTTTATTTTGCCCATATGGGCAAAATACATAGTTAATATTATGCAGGGGTCATGGCATAAATTGAGACGGATATTATGTTGGACAGAAAATTTTTGCTGGCGGCCCTTGTGCTGATCGCGGCGGTGTTTCTCTGTGGATGTACCTCGGACGGGGGCAATGACACAGCAACAGCAACGACCGCAGCGCCGACAGATACAGGTGGTGCAGCAACCCCTGAATTCCTGAAGATCGCAACCACGACGAGTCTTGATAACACCGGTCTTCTTGCAGACCTCAAGGACAGGTTTGAAGAGGACCACGATGTCACCCTCCAGATCATCGCTGCCGGGACCGGCAAGGCCCTTGAGTACGGTGAACGTGGAGATGTTGATGTGCTGATGGTCCACGACAGGGCACGCGAAGATGTCTTCATGGACAACGGCTACGGCATCAACCGGCGGGTCTTTGCCTACAATTACTTCATGATCGTCGGCCCCGAAGCCGATCCTGCGGGTATTGCAGGGATGGCTCCCGAGGATGCATTCGTAACTCTCATTGAACAGGCGCAGACCAACCCTGATGTTGTGGTAGTCTCCCGTGGTGACAACTCCGGAACGCATGCAAAGGAGAAGGCAATCTGGACGAGTGCCGGCTATGACTATGACACCGACATCGCCGGTTCAGGTGAATGGTACGTCGAAGGCGGCCAGGGCATGGGCGCAACCCTCCAGATGGCAAATGAACTTCAGGCATACACGGTCTCCGACTCAGGCACCTATCTTGCCTACAAGGGAGATATCGACCTCGTGCCTCTCGTCGATGAAGGCGACGTTCTTTTAAACATCTACGGTGCGATGATGATCAATCCTGAAGAGTTCTCCTACGTCAACTCGGAGATGGCAAAGGAATGGATCAACTTCCTGATCACCCCCGAAATACAGCAGGTCATTGCAGACTTTGGTGTCGAGGAGTATGGCCAGCCGCTCTTCTTCCCCTCACTCGGGAACTATGAGATTCTGGGCGTAACCCCGGATGAAGCCGAATCACCTATCCCCTGATCGGAAACCCATTACTTTTTTTCTTCATCCGTTGTTAGTTTCTGAGAGAGGTGTGCGGTGAACGAGATTATAGACGGTTTTTTAACGGCCATTCATCTCATCGTCACCTTTAACCCCGAGGTGTACGAGGTTGCCTTTCGCAGCATCTACATCACCTTCTCCGCCACCGTCATCGCATCGGTCATATCAATTCCCATTGCGCTGTTTCTGGCATTCCGGACATTTCCTGGAAAACGGACGATCATCAACCTGGTGCACACGCTCTATGCACTCCCCACAGTGCTCATCGGTCTGGTGGTGTTTCTCATGCTCTCAAGGCAGGGGCCGTTCGGGTTTCTGGGCCTTCTCTTCACTCCGGGCGCCATGATCATCGGCCAGGTGATCCTTGTCATCCCCATTATCATCGGGCTCACCTATTCGGCCCTGGTGGCCATGGACCCGGTGATAAAAGACACCATCATCTCACTCGGGGCTAACTACTTCCAGTTCATGGCCTCGATCCTCAAGGAGATCCGGTTCGTTGTCTATGCAACCGTAGCCATGGCATTCGGCCGGGCGATATCGGAAGTCGGCGCCGCCATTATGATTGGTGGCAATATCAGGGGATACACCCGTGTGCTTACCACTTCAATCGCTCTTGAGACATCGATGGGAAATATCGAACTCTCGATGGCTCTCGGGATGATTTTGCTCTTTATCGCGCTGATACTCAATTTCGTCATGACATCGATACGAAGGGAGGGCGACTAATATGCTGAAGATTGAGGGTTTGCGAAAGTCCTTCGGGGAAAAAGAGGTGATTAGGGGCCTTGATGCGAACATAAACAAGGGTGAAATATTCGTAATCATCGGGCCCTCGGGGCAGGGCAAATCCACCATCCTCCGACTCATTGATCTCCTCGATACGCCGACGGACGGCAGCATCACGCTGGAAGGAACGGAGATCACCTCGCTCGGCGACAGGGAACAGCAGCAGGTGCGCCAGAGGATCGGCATGGTGTTCCAGGATCCGGCCATCTTCCGTGGGTCGGTCTACGAAAATGTCGCCTACGGTCTCCGGTTCAGAACACTCCCCCGCGAAGAGGTCCACAGGAGGGTGATGCAGGCCCTCCATGACGTGCGGCTGGAAGGATATGAGAAGCAGGATGCCCGGACACTCTCCGGGGGGGAGAAGCACCGGGTGGCCTTTGCCCGGACCATCGTAACACAGCCAGACCTCATTCTGATGGACGAACCGACCTCCGACCTGGACCCGGTCACCACCGCGATCCTGGAGGACCTGATCTTCTTCATCCAAGACACCTATCATGCGACCATCATCCTTTCCACCCACGACATGTTCCAGGGGCAGCGCCTCGGCGATCGCATTGCGGTGATGATGGGGGGGACCTTCATCCAGACCGGGACCCCAAAGGAGGTATTCACCTCACCGAATACCCGCGAAGTAGCCTATTTCATCGGGTTTGAGAATATCTTCGACGGCGAGATCATACGGAGTGAAGGGGGCGTGGCAACGATTGCCTCTGGCGGGACGGAGGTTCTTGCCGTCACCGACCGTTCCGTCGGGAGTAAAATATCCTGGTGCCTGCGGACGGAGGATCTTCGCCTGCATATGTCGGAGGAGCGCCATGGTCGTTCGCCCATGTCCAACCACATGATGGGAGTCGTGAAGTCCTTAGATATGGTCGGCCCGCAGAATCATGTGACCATCGACTGCGGAATCGACATAACGCTCACCGTCTCCTGGCGATTTGCGGAACGGGTCAATCTTCACCCGGGTATGCGGGTGTGGGTTGCATTCAATGCCGGTTCGATCCAGGTCATGGATGGCTAGTCACTTGTTCATCCCCTTTATTCCAATCATTTATCATTGAATGGACAACAACACTGGACGGAGTCATAATATTCATGCAATCGGAAGAGGATCTTCGCACAATCCTGCGACGTATTGACGGAAAGGGATATGGAGCGTACAAGGATATCAGGGGGCAATA
>JBFFLM010000159.1:0-4186 GCA_041554835.1 Methanogenium sp. | reverse complement strand
TTAATCACTCCTTGAATTCGAACTTGCCTGCTTTTACACCGCTGCGAAGGTGCGCCTTCCCACATGTGGTACAGCGGTACCGCACATTGATGCGCTTCGTCGGTTTGTCGCCACCAGGGACCTTGGAAAATTTACCCATATTTCCGACTTTCCCACGGCGGGATTTCTGACGGTCAATCCAGTGAAGGTGCATATCCTTACCTTTCTTGACTTTTTCGACCTCGTGTACCTCATGCTTTCTGCAGTAAGGGCAGTATGTCTTAAATTTTACTGGCATTTTCATTGAAATAAGCCCCTTGAAATGGATTGGAAGTCCCAATATTATTTACCTGCCTTAATACTTAAGGCTATGTTGCGTTCATACAGGACTTGTGCATTCTTCTCAGGAAGAGTAACAATGTCTTCCTTTATAAGGCTATAAATTCTCCCGTCTGTACCCATAAATGGTTCGATATCCTCCAGGATCCGGACGATTTCATACTCATCAGACGTACCTGAGCGCTGAGATGCCCCTTCAGACTCAGCGATAGTTGCGGGTCCCTTCTCCACAACCACAACCGGACGCTGTTCTTCAGCAGACTGAACCGTCCCTTCAATCAACTCTTCACGACACCGGCTGATTGCAGCGGCAATATCTTCGTACATCTCCCGTTCCTCAGGAAGCATTTTACGCAGTTCCTGAGAATCGACATAACGGGTCTCCATCTGATTGATGGCAATCTTGAGAATTTTTTTAAACCGTTCCCTGGCGATATCATTGAGAGTAACCTTAATGCTCTCAGTTTCCTGAACGAGATCCGTTCCACGCCCGGTAAGAAAATTATCTATGCACTTTGCTTCTTCATAGAGTTCTGAAAGACGATGTTTGGCCTTTTCAAATATATCAGGAGGAATCGCCGTAAGTGTTCCACTCTCCCGCTCGTCAAGAACTATGATCCTGATATCTTCAAAATCCATGCAATTCTCCCATTTGCCTCAATGGGCAGGCTGAGATCCAACCGTTGCAATTTCAGCAATTCCTCTGCAGCATAGAAATACTGCAACCTCTTCAGGGACTTTCTGTAATCCCTTCGTAAGAATATGCTTTTCTCCCTTCATAGTCATTGTGAGCGGAAACGCACAGTCCACCTTTACACTCCCATCCCCGAAGTCCACAACTGCATCATACAGCGGATCAAATGCATCAAGCTCCTTTGGGCCCGATAATTCGACGACCCTGAGGCCGGAGCCCCCATGGAGGGATGCAGGTGCACGTATGAGCCGTTTGACATCTGTTGTAACTGGCTCGTCGGTAAGCGCCGCCCGCCTGGAAATCCGCTCTTTGAACGGCAGGTACTCCTCTGAAGTAAGGAGCTGAAGAACACGGGAATTCAACGGAACGGAGATCGAAGGAACCGAGAGCGCGTCGACGAGATCATCAACAGAGTCCGCGAACTTCTCGGCAGAACCCTTCCCTATCCCCTTCTTCTCTGAAAGGAGCCGCACTGCCTCTGAGCGGTCCATTTCAGAGAACTGTTGAATTTCTTCCAGAAGTGCCTGCCGATACCGCATGGGCCACCCCCCTGCATGCCCCTCTCTCCCCCTGAGCATAATCGCTGGGTCAAGGCCAATACCACAGACATAATCCACAAGCTCACGACGCTGCGCGCTTTCCCACTGACGAATTTCCAGGTCGCGGATATGGATATGATACCCTCTTCCGCCTGAAAAAACCAGATGAAGAGATTTTTCTGAAAATCCCAGTTCGTCAGTCAGCATCCCAATTAACTTGAATGTCTCAGCCTTTACACGAGCAAGCATCTCTTCGTACGGAACTTTCTGGACGATATGATCGGCATCGAGATCAAAAATCAAATCAGCGCCGCACCAGTCTTTTTCATTCATTGTCGCGGCAGATGGAAGCGCGTAGTAAGCAGTGGAAAAATACATATGCCGCGGCACCATACTCCGGACATACGAAGTCACTTCATCCCGGGAATGAAACCCCATGTGACGGCGCATATGAACCTTGGGTGACGAATCAAAGAAAATGAATCCCCACTCGCGCTGTTCCAGTGATGGAGGCATTGGAAGAAACGCCCGTGAATAGTAAGTGAGGAACTTTTGCTTTAAAAATTCAAGTGTTGCGGGGTTCATACGAGCCTCTTACTCATATATGGGCCTGATCGTTCATAGCCATGCCTGCGATAATACGGCCTCACACCTATCCCGCTCATTACCGATACCTCCGAAAAACCAGCTTTTACAGCAATTTCTTCAGCCTTACCAAGCAGACGGTTTCCATACCGACGATGTTGCCATTCAAGACCAGCCTCCCCCTCACGGGCAAGGGGAACCATTGAACCATATACATGCAGTTCGCGTATAAGGGCCGACCCCTCGATCTCTGATCTCCATGGCCTGTCCGGGAACCGAAGACGTACAAATCCGATTAAAGCGTCATTCGCAACAGCCGAAATAAAAAATTCCGTGCCATTGCAGCATTCATATTCCATGACTTCAATTGAAGCCTCGCCAGCCACTGGCTTTCGTCCTGCTTCGCGGCACCGGATACACCTGCACTCCCCTCCCTCATGAAGAAGATATTCATGTGCAAGCTGACGAAAATTACTGTGATGCGAACCTGAAACGATCAGCTTGGCAGGAATATCCCGTTGCACCCGTTGAAGACGAACATATTCGGGGAGACAGGATTTGCCATAGGCAATGAGCCGGATAAGGTCCTCTTCAGGATAGGTCAGGTACTCTCCCTTTTTCCATAGCGCCTCGATCTCCGAACCAGGGGTAACGAGAGTTGGGTATATTTTTATGAAATCGGGCCGGTAATCCGGATTTTCAAAGAGTTCCCGAAACATAGCTCGATCGTCTTCTATGCTCGCTGACGGCAGATTCGGCATAACATGAAACCCCACCTTTATCCCCGCATCCCGCAGATGGCGGTTTGCTGCAATGGTCTCTGCAACGCCATGTCCACGCCGGTTATAATCCAATATCCTGTTCTGGACATGCTGAACACCAAGTTCGACTTTCGTGACGCCAAGTGCGAGCATACGGTCGATGTGCTCCGGGAGACACCAGTCAGGCCGAGTTTCAAATGTTACCGCAATACAACGAACATTGGCGGATTCATTCTGAAGACACAGTTCCTCATAGGAAAGATTGTCATCAGCCGGTTCATGCCCGTAATCATTCATTGCACGAATACACCCACGCATGAACCATTCCTGATAATCGGGATCCCTTGCCGTAATCGTGCCACCCATCACAATCAGTTCTGCCTTGTCTACATGGTGCCCGAGCATCTGAAACTGCGAGAGCCGGGCCTGAACCTGAACATATGGATCAAACCCGAATTGTCGTCCGCGTAAAGCTGCGGGCTCCTCACCAGTATAGCTCTGGGGAGACTGGAACGGGTGTTCCGGCCCTCCGGGACAGGGAAGACATATGCCATGGGGGCAGGGGTGAGGCGACGTCATAACCGCAATCGGCGCAACGCCGGATAGGGTGCGAGTCGGTTTCACCTGAAGAATCTGTCTCAGACGTTCATAATCCTCCGGAGGCGCCGCTGCAAGAATGGCTGAATTTTTCGGGATATTCGAAAGCCCGTACTTCTTCGAAACGCTGATCTTTATTTTCTGAACATCAGATGACCTGATTCCAGGAAAAGAAAGACGGGAGATAATCTCCCGGAGAATAGTTACCTCATCCATATCGGATTACTGACCAACCGCAACTTCATCCGGAGTTGCAAATTCCGAATATTCCATGGAAGCCAGTCCTTTTGATCTCACATACTGAACAAGCTCGTCCCCCAGGGAAAGAATTGCCTCCTTATGGCAGATCTTGTTCTTATGGATATGGACAGGTGAAATTGACAGAGATGCATAATTTTCTGCCATAATTTCTTCATTGTTTGTAGATTCGTAATATTTTTTCACATGGACAAGAAGCATGTGAAGATGTAGTAGTTCCTCTTTCTGCACCAAATCACCAATCCTTAGCAATTACTACTTTTCCTAAGGAGATATAATTTATTGGTGATCTTTATATCGCACAACTCTCGCGCTGCCGGGGCACTCGCAGGTCTTGCTGTCGGAGATGCCTTTGGGGCCCCGTATGAGGGGATTTTATCCCCCCTCCAGGGCTTGCCCAAACTTTCATCTGGAGGGATATTCGGAGTAAAGAT
>JBFFLM010000158.1:0-4191 GCA_041554835.1 Methanogenium sp. | reverse complement strand
GGTGATGAAGACCCAGAGAACCGCACCGAACATCCCGGCAAGAAGCATGTGTGTCGTAAGAAATCCGGGATCGACGATCCCTTTGCCGATTGTTGCGGCAATGGCGGTGGTAAAGACAAGGGGGCCGATGAGGTTGAAGATGGATGCAAGAGCGACGGCCTTGAGCGGGGTGAGGGCGCGGGTAGCGATGACCGTTGCTATCGAGTTCGCCGCATCGTTCAGGCCATTGACAAAGTTAAATGCGAGAGCCAGAATAATTCCGAGCCCGATTACCAGAACGTCCATAATACCCTTCAGGAATGCCGGATAGCGATATCACTGAGGACATTCGCGGCATTTTCACATCTATCCGTTGCGCCCTCCAGTTTCTCGTAGATATCCTTGTATTTAATAATCCTGACGGCATCCGAACAGGTGAATATCTCCTTTATCGCATCACCCAGAAGATCGTCACCGAGATTTTCCAGGCGATTGATCTCGA
This sequence comes from Methanogenium sp., assembly GCA_041554835.1. Lineage (GTDB taxonomy): Archaea > Halobacteriota > Methanomicrobia > Methanomicrobiales > Methanomicrobiaceae > Methanovulcanius. The sequence continues at coordinate 3,710 of JBFFLM010000158.1, read as the reverse complement.
TGCACTGCTCTTCAACGGCATTTGCATGTTTCAGATCCCGTATCCCCTTCACCGCCTGTTCAAGCTCTTCGGTGGAAACGAGGATCAGTTTGGACAGTTCGACCATATACCTGTCCGTTTCATCGATTCCGTACAGGTACATCATCCGCGTTGCACCGTCGATGAAATCCAGAACATCGTCGAGGGAGGACGCCAGTTTTGAGATCTCTTCCGGCTCTATGGGGGTAATAAACGTCTTATTGAGAAGCTGGTATATCTGGTGCGTAATCTCGTCGCCCTTGTGTTCCAGTGCCTTCATCTTGTGGCACTTATTCTTGACATTTTCAAAATTTTCTACGGTATAGACCAGATGCTCAGCTCCCGCCCGGACATTTTGTGCAGATTGTTCCAGCAGGTCAAAGAACTGATCATCCTGAGGTATAATCCAGTCTCGCATTCCCATACACAACACCTGGTATTGAATCATCAGAAATTAAGAAAAAAGCTTTGTAATGTTAAATGGACCGAGCGGGAATTGAACCCGCGGCCTCTACCATGCCAAGGTAGCGATCTTCCCCTGATCTATCGGCCCGTTGTGCAGCTAATGTTGCACCTCCTACGTTAAAACTCTTATTTTTCTGACGCAGAAAAAGAGGCAATATGGGTGAGTACACGGGCCCTTGCCGCGTTCATATCACACTCTCTGAGAGAAACGCCGCCGTGGGTATATGGTTCAAGCAGTGCCGTCGTGCCCTCCGGCGCAGGCAGAGCGGCCGGGCGACCGACCCGGACACCCGGCCCCGCATAGACTTCCTTGACACCGCTCTTCTTTCCCCGTTTGGATACGGGCGTTCCCCCGATCTCCACGATGTCAAGGGAGAAGTCGATCACCTGTGCATTTGCGATTGCTCCCCCGACGCCGAAGGCCTCCACCAGGTCACGGTAGTCCCGGACATCCTCGATGGTCAGCCCGCCGGAGAGGAAGATGCCGACATCCTCGAACCCGTGCACATCCAGTTCCCACCGCACTTCTTCCAGGATGGTCCGCATATCGCCACGCCTTGATCTCGGGGTGTCGAGACGGACTGCACTGGCCCCCGCCCGTGCGGCCGCGAGCACCTCCCGCTTCTCATCGCAGTACGTATCGCAGAGATAGACCCGGGGCACATCCGGCGGTGCCGTCCGGTCGAACGCCGCCCATGCTTCTTCCGGGTTTCCATAGCACATGATGAGCGCATGCGGAATGGTTCCCGCAACAGGAATTCCCCCGGGGGCACAGGTATTGCTCACAGCGTCAGCACCCCCTATCCATGCCGCACGTTCGATCATTCGTGCAATTGCCGGGTGCTGCCTTCGTGACCCGAAAGACAGGATCTGCCGGTCGCCTGCCGCAGCCTTGATATGCGCCGCGGCGGTGGCAATCCCTGACGCATGGCAGATGAACCCGAGGAGTGCCGTCTCCATGCGGCAGAATTCCAGATACGGACCCTGAATCCGGATGACCGGTTCACCGGGATAAAAAATACTCCCTTCAGGAAGTGCGGTGACGTTCACGTTCCTGCCCACAAGGAGGGTCACCACATCATTGAGCCCGCAGAACACTCCCCACTCGCCGGCAAGGGACGACGCGGTAATCTCCGCAGTGACCACCGGGTTTCTCCCCTCCTGCGAAAGAGCGGCCACCGTCCGGTCAAAATAGATATCCGTGCATGTTCCTTCAGTGATCGTCTCATCGTCGACAATACCGAACCTGTCCATTGTCATTGGTCAGATTCTGAATCGATAAACATATGGATTCTCTTATTTTTCCCACATCTTAAGTGGAAGAACAAAAATATGATATGCATGGAATCCATCGTGCGGATACATACAGGCATGTCCATCAGAGAGGCGGAGGTGAGGAAACGATGCTTGCCATAATCGGTGGGACCAGTCTCTTTCACGCAAACCTTCCGGACCTTACCCGGACAGTGACGAATACCCCGTACGGACCGGCAGAACTCCACCTCGGAGAGGTGGCCCTCCTGCTCCGGCACCAGTTCAACAGGCCGCCGCACCGGATCAACTTCCGGGCAATGGCATCGGCACTTGCGCTTGCCGGCGTCGACCGGGTGGTTGCTCTGGGGTCCGTCGGGTCGCTTCGGACCGCACATCCGCCGGGAACCATCCTTCTGCCGGACGATTACCTCTCCATGGCACCGGTTCCCAGCATCCACAATCATACCCAGCAGCATGTGATGCCCGAGATCGATGCCGGACTGCGCACCCGACTGGCAGGGATCATCCCGGATGCACGAAACGGCGGCGTCTATGCACAGACCGCCGGCCCCCGGATCGAGACGCGGGCGGAGATTGCCGCCCTTGCAAAGATTGCCGACGTCGTCGGCATGACGGTCGCCTCCGAAGCGACCCTCTGCAATGAACTCGGCATCCGGTTTGCCGCCGTCTGCATGGTGGACAACTACGCCCACGGGGTCACGGAGGATATCCTGTCGTATGACCACATTCTGGCCATGGCAAAGGCGAATACCAAACGCACCGAAACGATCGTTGAGTCGATCATCACCACCCTCGGAGAGAATGAATGATAGCTGAAGAAGATTTTTTTGCCCCCGATACCTCGAAATTCATCACCGGCGCACGCATCGACGGCACACCGCAGGACATCTATATCGGGCGCGACGGCATCATCGGCGCGGTCGGCAGTGACAGCAGGGAGTACCGCGGGGAAGCGGATTTCCTCGTCGACGCCTCCGGAACGATTGCCCTCCCCGGCCTCGTCAACACCCATACCCACGCCGCAATGACGCTCCTCCGGGGATATGCGGATGACATGAACCTGCAGGAATGGCTCAGCGAGAAGATCTGGCCGCTCGAAGCCCACCTCACCGGCAACGATGTCTACTGGGGAACGCGCCTTGCATGCCTCGAGATGATCCGCTCCGGCACCGTCGCCTTCAATGACATGTATTTTTTCATGGACGAGGCGGCCCGTGCCACTGCCGATGCAGGAATAAAAGGAACGTTTGCCCACGGATTCATTGACCTGGGCAACGAAGAGAAACGCGAAGCAGAGATAAAAGCCACGAAGGAATTGTACGCCACCATTTCTGCAATGGAGAACCCCTCCCTCCAGGTCGCCGTCGGCCCTCACGCCCCGTATACCGTCTCCCCGGAGGGGCTGGAATGGTGTGCGGAGTTCAGCCGGGAAAAGAAGGTCGGCCTCCACATCCACCTGGCAGAGACCAACAAAGAGGTCGACGACTGCGTAGACCAGCACGGGATGCGTCCGGCCGCCCTCCTCGACCAGTGCGGCTGCCTGACGGAGCGCACCGTGGCGGCGCACTGCTGCTGGCTGAACGAGGACGAATGCCGGCTCCTTGCAGAGCGTGGTGTCACGGTCTCCCACAACCCGGTCTCGAACATGAAACTGGCCGTCGGCCGGGCGATGCCGTATCACTGGCTGAAAGAGGCAGGGACACAGGTAAGTCTCGGGACCGACGGGTGCTCCTCGAACAACAACCTCGACCTCATCGAGGAGATGAAGTTTGCCGCACTCCTCCAGAAGTATGCATGGAATTCGAGCGTCATCCTTCCGGCCCACGAGGCGCTCACGCTTGCGACGTCCGCCGGTGCCCGTGCACTCCGGACCGGAGGCGGGTCCATAGCACCCGGTTCTGCAGCTGACATCATTCTTCTCGATACCCGTACCCCGTCAATGGTTCCCCTCC
>JBFFLM010000157.1:0-4207 GCA_041554835.1 Methanogenium sp. | reverse complement strand
TGAACTGGTAAACAGGCTGCCGATTACAGCCAGATCACTGAATAAAAAGGGAGTCAGAATCGAAGAAGGCCGTGTTGTGGATGCGGATTATACCGGCCCGGTTCTCGAGGCGGCAATGCAACAGGACCGGACGTTAAAAAATGTTCCCGAAGCGGGGGCGTACAAGGGTATTCCGGTGATTGTTGCACCCCTGCACGGTTCGGAAGGAGAGGTAATCGGTGCGATTGGCCTTGTGGATATCACCGGTACCTTTGACCTTGGAACACTGATGGAGCATCAGTCAATGATTATGAAACAGGTCTGCGGCAAGGATCCATGCCCCCTGCCGACCGAACTCATCGATGCAAAAAAGTGATGATCATGATCGAGGCAGCATTCAGAGTACTGAAAATTCTTGAAGAATCTACGGGCCCCATTTCGGGTGAGGAGATCAGCGAACAACTGGAGATCAGCAGATCTGCCGTATGGAAGCATGTACAGGAGCTTCGTACCTATGGGTATGACATCGCCGCTTCACGCACAGAGGGGTATGAACTGGTAGCATCCCCTGACCGCCTGCTCCCGTATGAAATTGAAAAACACCTGAAAACCTCTGTGATCGGGCGTTCTATCGATTACCATGACAGTGTGCCTTCAACCATAGGTGTCGCAAAGGAACTCTGCAGAAAAAAAGATCTCTCTGAGCTGCATGGCACGGTTGTAATTGCAGAAGAGCAGTCGGGTGGCGTTGGCCGTCTCGGTCGTGCATGGTATTCCCCCCGGGGAGGGATCTGGAGTACTATCATCCTTCGCCCTGATATCCCGATAGATCATGTCTTTATGGTGACCATGGCAGCTTCCATTGCCATCGCCAGGACCATACGAAAATTCTGCGGGGCCGGGGCACTCATCAAATGGCCGAATGACATCTACATCGGCAACGAGAAGATCGCAGGGGTTCTCCAGGAAATTTCGGCAGAGGCAGAGACGGTGAATTACTGTCTGCTCAGCATAGGTATCGATGCCAACATCTCACAGGACCAGCTTCCAACAGGCGTGAAGACCGCCATCACCACCCTCACCGTGGCATGTGGCGCGCCTGTCGACCGTGCAAGGTTCCTGGCACAGCTGCTCAAGGAATTCGAGACCAGGTACCGGGAGATCGAATCCGGAGAATATCTTACCATCACCCGTGAATGGAAGAGCCTGTCAATCACCCTCGACAAGAGAGTGAAGATCACAACTCCCCGTAAGGCATTCGAAGGGGAGGCAATCGACATCGACGAATACGGCGCGCTCATCGTTCGCAAAGACAACGGTAAAATTGAACGGGTGTTTTCAGGGGACTGCTCACCTGCCTGAGTAATTTTATTCCTGTCAACCGTCAATAATATAGGAGGTTGACATGTACGGAAATGAGAGAAAAAGTCAGCTTGTCGCCCTCACAGCCACCTTTGTGGCACTGATCACCGTAGGAGCATGGATCTCCATCCCCCTCCCACCGGTACCGCTGACCCTCCAGACATTTTTTGTCCTCCTTGCCGGCGTTATTATGAAGCGGTATGCGGTTATCCCGGCCGTGTTGTACCTGGTTTTGGGGGCACTGAATGTCCCCGTCTTTCATAATGCGCTTGCAGGTATCGGCGTCATACTCGGGCCGACAGGCGGATTTCTTATCGGATTTATTCCTGCGGCACTGATTGCAGGGCTTGCGTACGAAAAAAAGGAACGCATCATCCGCATCACGGGTCTTCTCGCCGCCACGGCAGCAATATACGTCTTCGGGATATCCTGGCTTTCATTCTCGACAGGGATAGGTCTTGCACAGGCGGTGCTGATAGGTGTCGTTCCGTTCCTTGCAGGAGACGCCCTGAAGGGAATCGCGGTCTACTATATCGGAGAACGTATCGAATGATTGTGTGCACCGACCTTGCATATCGCAATATTGCCATACCTGAACTCTGCGTCCCATCGGGACACACCTGCGTCATTGGCCCCAACGGGAGTGGAAAATCAACTCTCCTCTCCCTTTTTGCGGGCATCGAGACACCCGGAAGAGGCCGGATATGCATCGATGGTACGACGCCCCGCAAAACGGATGTGGGATGGGTCGGTGAATTTCCGGAGGACAACCTCATATTCAGGACCGTGCAGGACGAAATTGCATCCGCACTGAGGTTTCGTCATCTTCCCCACGATGAACTTGAGCCAAGAATCGAGCAGGCACTCCGGGATATTGACCGGGAAGATCTCAAATCCGCCCGGTGCAAAGAACTTTCCGGCGGCGAAAAGGCACTCGTTGCCTTGGCAGCTGCCATTGCCGTCCGTCCTAAGGTTCTTGTTCTGGATGAAATCGACTCCCATCTTGACCGTGAGACGGCCGAGCATGTTCAGCGAATACTCCCGTCATTCTCCTGTGTGCATATCCTCCAGTCGACACAGAATATGGATACCGCGTCCCATGCAGATCATCTGATCTACCTTGAAGAGGGAAAGGCCCGCCATTTCGGATCACCGGAGGACATATTTTCGGACCTTGAAGATACTCCGTTCTATCCAACACTCTGGAGGTTTGCGTCATGCAGCTCGCACTTGAAGAGGTAATCCTTTCGAGGAAAAACTGGAGCCTCTCGGCACATGGCACTTTTTGTGAAGGGATTCACCTGATCACCGGCAGGGTCGGAAGCGGAAAGAGCACCCTTGCACAGGCAATCGCCGGACTCACGGAACCGGCCTCCGGGAAGATCGTGTTGCATGGGATTCACAGACACACCCTGTCGATGCAGTTTCCCGAATACCATACCACCGGCCATCTTGTTCGTGACGAAATCCGTTCGTGGGGCCTGGAACCAGGGAAAATATGTATGGAGGCCGGACTAATGGGGAGAGAATATGAGCGTTCATTTGCCCTTTCGCGCGGTGAACTCAAACGCCTCCACATGAGCTGCATACTTGCGGGAACGAGAGATCTTCTCATCCTTGACGAGCCCTTTTCAACCCTTGATCCCGAATGGAAACATCGCATGTGCCGGAAAATCCTTTCCCACCATCCTCCGGTCACCCTGATCTTCACGCACGAGCAGGCAGTCCTGCCAAGGGTCGACTACCTCTGGGAACTGCGGGAAGGAAGCCTTCATGCGCTAGGACCGGTTCCGGTGGCCATTGCTTCATGGCAGGGAGCCCCCCGATATATCGAAGAAGTGCTCAAATGCGGGGTGGTCCCGGACAATATCACCATCGAAGATGCGGAGGAAGCCCTGTGCAGGATGCACGATTGAGGATCGTCAGCACGTTTCTTCTCTCGTGTGCCGCTTTTTCTTCGGTAGCCGGTGCAGCCCTGGTTTTTGTGTGGTGGACTATCTTTGCACGGGACAGGCGCAACCTCCCCGGCCGAAGGACCGCTATCATCATCTTCGGTACGCTCGCGCTCGTCGCCGTCTTCACCTCCTTTGTCGGGGGAGACGGAACAGGATATTTCCTTCGTCTCTCGGTGGTCATGCTTATAGCCTTCTGGGCCTTCGGCGGCGGGGCAGGAGAGGAGCTCTTTGATGTGGCCGTCTGGGCCTTCGGAAACCGGTTGGGTTTTGACATTGGTCTTACCGCAGATATGGCGCTCGGGTCACTCGGCCGCATCGAGGACGACATCATTCTCACCCGGCATGCCATCGCCCTGAAAGGGACAACCGGGCCGGTGAGATCGCTTGTTCCCCTGGGAGTTTCGGTCGTTCTGGTACAGATCCGGAGGGCCGGCTGCCAGGCAAAGACCCTTGCCGTCAGGGGGTATCATTCGGGAGGGACATATGTACCCCGTTTCAACCGGAGAAAAGAGGATTATGTGGCTTTTTTCGGTTCAATTCTAATAATTTTCGCTCTTTTAGGGTCTTTCGTGAGTTATTTATAGCTTCAGGAGGTAAGTAATTAGAGGCTTGATCTGTCTATTTCCTTGCCCCCCGGAAGGTGGAATATGAGTTTTAATCCTGTAAAGATCACAGACACGACCCTGAGGGATGCACATCAGTCTCTCATAGCAACCCGGCTCAGGACCGAAGATATGCTTGAGCTGGCTCATGAGATTGACAGCATCGGGTTTTTTTCCGTTGAGGCATGGGGTGGTGCCACTTTTGACAGTGCGATCCGGTTTCTCAACGATGACCCGTGGCAGCGGCTCCGTGACCTCCACGAGGCACTCCCCCACACCCCGATACAGATGCTTCTGAGGGGCCAGAAC
>JBFFLM010000156.1:0-4224 GCA_041554835.1 Methanogenium sp. | reverse complement strand
CTCCTGTTCTTCAGGAACGGGCAGATGGTGGGGCGACTGACCGGCGCCTACCCCAAGGAGATCATACGCAAACGCCTCATCGCCGCATTCGATCTCCTCCCCTGAGCGGTGCAGGGGATTCGACATCTGTTGAAATATTGCCGGGAATAGTGCCTATCAAATGATGAGGGCGGGTCTCAGGAGGGGGTCCCGGCGGGGTCTCCTGTGTTGTTGTTCGAAATGGGCGACACCTGTCTCTCGTCCTCCCCGTGAATGAGATACTTTCATATGGTGGGTGCGTGCAGATGGCATCTGCCAGGGATGTCATTATAAATATTCCTGCGGCACGATCGGATTTATCATGATTTTTTATCCGGATAATATGCGCGTGCGGGAATTATCGCTCCTTCTCTCATCTGCACAAAATCCCTGATTCGGGACATGCAGGCTCAAAATTAAAATATGGCTCTTTACGGTTGTTTTTTAAAAAAATCTGCCTTCTAAACCCTCGATTTAGGCTTATTTGGCTGTATTCCTCAATCGAATACGAATCTAGCCATATTCGGGTTCTCTTTTTCCAAACGGGGTTCAAAAAATGGGTTGGCGTCAACGAAACCTTTATATGTGAGCCTGCAAGAGGCTTCAATGTAGAGAAAAATGGAGTTTGGTTTCATCACCGGCTTTGGAGCCTTAAAGCCCATGAGGATCTATGACATGGAGGAACGCGATGAGTATGTTCCCGAGAGGTACTCGGACATCTCGTGCCTGGACTATGCGTCCGAATGGCATATCGAGGATCGCGAAATTCTGGTCATGGTCTCCGAACGGGATGAGGTTGACTAGAAAGAGACATTGAATTTTTAGTTCCTCCCCCTCCCCCCAATGTTCCATCGCCGCAGCAGGACCCTGTCCCGGGACACGGGCCGTTCCCGGGGCCTTGCCCCCCCAACTTTTGTCCATTCCTGCGAAGGAAATGCTCCTTTTAGGCAATAAACCGTATATGGGTTTATAAAAAAGACCCATGCCCCATCGTTTTTTTTCTGTATTTTTCGACTGCCGCTCCCCCAACTATCCGAGTTCAAAGGAGGTTATGCCATAGATCTGCTCTGCCGGAAGATCCGGTATCTGTCCCCGGTAGATGCGTGCCGTCCCGAAGACCTCCTCCATCCTGTTCTTCCCGGCAAGGGCTGTGGCTGAGGGATTTGCCTCCGGAGTGTCGAAGAAGAAGGTATCTCCCCGGACACCTGCGGTGAGGGTGTCGAATATCTCCTCAGCAATTGCTGGCGAGTCGGCAAAGAGGGGGCCGATTTTATGCCCCGTCCGGCACGGCCGGATCATCCCGTAGCCCCGTATCCTCTCACCCTCGAGCGAGGCAAGGGCGGTGGCACCTGGCTGCCGGATCCATTGTTCGAGAAAGGTGCGGCGCTGACAGAAGAAGTGGCGGGCATCGTACGAGGCGAGGATTTCGAATGGGACTTCGGTGGCCGGAACGAGGGTGTCGGATGGCGTTCCGAGTGCGGTCCCCTGCCATCGGATGTTACGCCAGGCATAGGAAAAACCATATGCCGATTGATATTTGTCCTGCATCGCATAGACCCCGTCGCAACCGATGGTCCGTGTCCCGGCGTGGGCGAGGCCGGTCCTGAAAAGTGCCGTCCCGATACCGGAACCACGGTGTTCCGGGCGGACGATGTAAAAGCCCGCAAAGGCATACTCCTCGTTATAGTTGGTGACCGCGATGCACCCGGCGATGGTCCCGTCCGCATCCTCGGCGACGAACCATCCGGCAGGGTCCATTGCATAATGGCTCGCTCCGTCTGAAAGGCCGGGGTTCCATCCCTCCTCAAAGGCCCATTCGAGCGGGAGGTCGAGTTCGTCCGGGCGCATGGTCCGTATGCTATAACCTTCGGGTACGTTCATGTCGGTTCCTGAATTGAGAGATGTGCCGGAATCAGGGAAAAAAGATGTGGATATGATGCGGGAGAGAGGAATCAGTCCCATGGCCGGACGGGGTGGAGGATGTACTCCCGTGTCCCAAGCCCCATCTTTTCGGCGTGGCTGAGCTGAAGCATACCGCGTGTGCCGGGGAAGAGGCCGGCAAACTTGTCCTCGCCGGGGGCATGAGCGGTAGCGAGCATCGTACCGGCAAGGCCCCTCTCGCCGTTGACGAGGTCGTAGGCCGCCGTGTCGATGGCGACCGGGTCCGATCCTGCGAGGATGCCGATATCGCGGACGATCGGGGCATCGCTCCACCCGGCACAGTCACAGAACGGGGTGACGTGGGTGACGAAGGTGAGGTAGGCCACCTTCCCCTGTTTCTCCGCGACTGCGCCCGCGGCATACTCGGCGAGGCGCTCGGTGAAGGGGGCGATGCCCGTCTCGTAATTCAGGTAGATGGCATCCGACGGACAGGTCTCCATGCACTGGCCGCATGCGAGGCAGAGCTCATTGTCGATCGTTGCCACGCCGTCGTGGACCGATGCGGCGCCCACCGGGCAGACCGCCTGGCACATCATGCACGCGGTACAGTGGTCCGCGTTCACCTGTGGCAGAAGGGCGTCGTGCTGCTCCTTCTTGCCAGCGGGTGTCGCCGCCCCCATCGCGAGGTTTTTGATGGCCCCGCCGAACCCCGCGATGATGTGCCCCTTGAAATGGGATACGACGACCAATGCGTCCGCATCGAAGATGTCTCCGGCGATGAGCACCCTGGAGAAGTGGTTGCCGGCAACCGGCACCTCGACGCCGTTTCTCCCGGTAAGGCCGTCGGCGATGACAAGCGGTGCGCCAGTGGTGGCATAGGAGAACCCATGTTCGATGGCGGTCTCGAGATGGTCGACTGCATTTCTCCGGGACCCCTTGTAGAGGGTGTTGGTGTCGGTGAGATAGGGCCGCCCTCCCGCGTCGCGGATGAGTCGGATCACCTCCCGGACGAATACTGGGCTGACATAGGTCTCGTTTCCCCGTTCGCCGAAGTGGACCTTCACGGCAACGAGGTCATCCTCATCGCAGCAACCTGCCGTCCCCGCGGCCTCACAGATGGCCCTGATAAGATCCGTCGTCGCAATGCCCGGGGGTTTTGCTCTCAGGTCGGCAAACCAGACTGGTGATGGCATTCTTCCTTCTCTCCTGTATGGGATGATGGGCCCACCTCCTGTTGAAGATTTCCCTCCTTCATTCCGCCTTATCTGTCAATTTCTCTTTTCCGGCCTCAGGTGATGACGGCCCGCTCCACGGTTCGCCACGCAAGGGCGAAGGTCACCACCGCAAAGACCAGAAGAGCACCGAAGGCAAGGGCGATGTCGCCCGTCGTGGTCAGGTACTCCACCCCTATCGCAGTGAAGTGGTCGCCGATGGCAAAATGGCGGATGCCGGTGACGAGGTAGGTGAGGGGATTTATCGCCACCAGCCACTGGAGGGCTTCGGGAAAGGCATCCGTCGGGTAGAGGGCGTTTGAGGCAAAGAAGACGGGCATCGTAAGCAGCGTTGTTACCCCCTGAAATCCCTCCGGCGACTCGGTGACGAGTGCGATGGCCGTGGAGAGCGAGAGAAACCCGATGGCAAAGACCGCGATAAAGCCGAAGATGCCGACAAGCGACCCGGCCACCTCCATTGCGGTCTTTCCCACGAAGAACGCGACCCCCAGGAGGAGGCCGATGACGATGATCACCGTTGCCTGAAAGGAAGACTTCGTCACCCCGGAGAGGCAGAGTCCGAAGATGATGTCGCGCCGGGGCATCGGGGAGGCGAGCATCTCGCGCATCAGGCCCCAGTTCTTGTCAAAGAGGAGGATGAACCCGCCGAAGAGGTTCGTGAAGAGGACGTTCATTGCAATCACGCCTGCCGCCATGAAGGTGAAGTACCCGACGCTCTGGACACCCGGCAGCGCTCCCGTATCCCCCATCATGATACGGTCGAAGTTTGCTGCCATCGCGATCCCGAAGAACGCGAGCCAGAGCGCCGGCTGGAGGAGGGAAGAGAAGAGCTGTGTCCTGAACCTGAAGTAGCGCAGCATATCGCGCCAGTAGACGGTGAGAAACCCGAATACTCTCATCAGTGCCCCTCCCCTGCAGAATTGTCCCTGAGCTGTCTCCCGGTGAAGTGGACGAAGACGTCGTCCATGGAAGGTTTTTTCAGGTTGACTGATATGACCGTGATCCCTTCTTCCTCCAGCCGGTGCATCACGACGGGGAGGACATGGGTCCCGTCCCCTGCGACGAGGAGGGTCAGGCCCGCGGGGTCCTTCTT
>JBFFLM010000155.1:0-4231 GCA_041554835.1 Methanogenium sp. | reverse complement strand
AGATGGGACCCCTGCATCCACTGATACCGTCACACCTGCACCAACCGCTTTGGCTGTTGATGAGATCGGAGAGGAGGAAAAAGCCGGGCCAAAGCCCACTCCCGCATCGCCGCTCGTCCTCGTGCCGGTGGCGGCCCTGGGGGCGTTCTCCTTCCTGAGGAAGAAGTGGTAAGCGAACTGACAAAATGCCTTTTTTTTTAAATTACATATGTTTACATGTCTGCGTTCATGCTCCCCTGATAGAACGAAAAATCGTAAATGTTTGAGTCCCTCAACTGGTGGAGAGGGAGTTCACTGTATCAGGGAAGGGCGTAGGTGTACCGGAATCGTGCCCCTCTTCCGGGCACCCTTCACATTTTCGTTTATTCTGGCCGCTTCCTCCCCCACACCAGCGCTCCCACGCCCGCCGCAATCGCCATCACCGGCCCCACCAGAAGCCCCGCCCATGCGACGAACCCGACGACGCCGATGACGATCATCGAAAGCCCGGCGTTCTTCGTTCCCCAGCCGGTGGGGCCGGCATGGCGCAGGCCGTTTCGAAGCGCGACCGAGCCGAGCAGGACGGCGACGATGAGGTAAATCACGGGAAGGGCGGCCGCCGCGGTGAGACCTGCCTTCATAAGGGCAATGCCCGTCTGGACGAGGAGGATTGCCCCGGTCCCGAGGTACAGGAGGCCTGCCGTCACCGCGAGCCACCCGAAGGGGCCACGGATGGGGGGCATCGTTTTCTCACCCGTCGTCCCGTCCCGGCGTCCCAGCCAAAGGATCAGCCCGAACCCCACCACGACGGTGAGGACGAGCGGGGCGAGGATCAGCGCCCACGACTGCCCCTCCCAGCGGTGGATGCCGAGGACCGAGAATGGGACGAGCAGCCACTCGGAAAGCGTAAACTCCTCCCGGTAGCCGATGGCAAGCCCGAAGTTCCCGCCCGATGCGGCCCCTTCCGGTGCCCAGACCGCGACATACCAGGTGCCTGGCGTGGTCACCTCAAGGGACACATCCGCCGACGGGTAGAGGGCAGAGGGGGTGAAGGGCTCGAATTCCGCCCCGTCGGGCACCGTCCCTTCGATGACGACGGCCCCGTACGCACCGGCACCGTCGTCATGGTGCTCGTCGTCATGCTCCTCCACATGATCATGGGGCATCTCGACAAACGGCGGGAGCGTCCCGGACGGGGCAAGGCCCGGTCCCATCACGACGATGCCCGGCACGAATGCGGCCGACCCCTCCGGCGTAAAGAGGCTCAGGCGAAGCTCCTCCCCCGCCGCCATCGCCATGCGGTAGTACCGCACATCCCCGCCGCCGGTAAGCTCCCCGTAGACCACCCACGACTTCGTCGGGTCGGGAACGGGAAAGGCATCGTCGATGTGGTGGTTCCCCTCCGACGTGAGGGGAACGTGGGCGGCGGCGGGGGTGATGAGAAACGCAGAGAAAATCAATAGCCCGCCGAGAATAAGAATCGCAAAAGCAAACGGTGACATCCCCTTCTCATCGTCTGTCTGCCCCCTTCGCCGGTCCGGTTCCCGGATGATCTCTTCTCTCATGGTGCCCCCTGCTCGTATGCACCGTTCAACCCGTTCTGAGGATATAAGCATTGCGCCGCCGTTCAGGCATGCAAAAAAAAGGGGAGGGCCCCCACATCACTTCTTTTGTGCGAGACGGGCACCCATTGCAAAGGCCTTCTCGCAGTCCCGCGGGAAGACCTCCTCGCGCCGCTTCGCCTTCGCCTCCGCGTCGAAGATGTCCGTTTCGTACTTCGCATAGTCGCTGAACTGGAGCGTGTCAAAGCTCATCACCGACTCGGTGTGGCCGAAGATGCTGTGGAAGATCTCCTCGTTGAGGGCGACGCGGGCATCGAAGAAGAGGTCGCCTGCCTGCTCCTCCTTCATGTTCATCGTGTAGATGAGCCCCACCGGAATCTCACGGGGAAAGACATTCGGGCCGTTCGAGTAGGTGAGATACGGGAAGAGCAGGCGTTCCATGAGGTTTCGCATCATCCCGGTCTCGGCCATGAAGTAGATGGGTGTTGCAAGAATGATGGCATCCGCCGACTCCTCCACCCGTTCGAGGACGGGGGTGAGTTCGTCCTCCACGCTGCACGTCCCGTAACTCCTCCCGCCGATTCGTTTGCAGGCAAAACAGCTCGTGCAGCCCGAATACTGCAGCTCCGCCAGGTGGATGAGTTCGGTCTGCGCCCCCTGGGACGCCGCCCCCTCGAGGGCGTGTTCGAGCATCATTGCCGTATTCCAGTTGGTTCTCGGGCTTCCGTTGAAGGCCATTACCAGCATTGTTCTCCTCCTCCTCCTCCCCGTTCGCTGCCGGGCATGGGTGCTGATTGTCGGGCGGGGTAATGAGCCTTTCTGTGGCGGTGCAGGAGTGATGCGACGGTACTATTTTGGGTATATGGGGCACTGCCCGGAGACGGGGTAAAAAAAAGAGGGTTAGTCTCTACGGGAGAGAAGGATCGCACCGAAGGCCGCAAGGCCTGCGATTCCTGCCAGGGGAAGGGGCTCTGCGTCGGTTCGGCCGTGGGCTCTGCCGTCGGCTCCTCCGTCGGTTCGGTGACCGGAGTCATCATCAGGTCCGCCTGCAGCTCGACGGTCTCACCCTTCGCCGGGTACTGGGTGATCTCTCCGTTGAATGTCTCATAGCCTTCCTTTGCCACCGAGTAGGAGGTGTACGGGGTGCCGGTCACATAGACCTCGACCGTAAGTGTGCCGTCTTCGCCGGTGACGCCCTTGACGTCATCATTAAAGGAGACCTCTGCGCCGGGGGCATTGGTGACGACCTCGTAGTAGCCGATGTCACCGCCGACCGTCAGCGGGGAGAGCTCTGCCTGGAGCTGGACGGTCTCGCCCTTCGCCGGGTACTGGGTGATCTCTCCGTTGAATGTCTCATAGCCTTCCTTTGCCACCGAGTAGGTGGTGTACGGCGTGCCGGTCACGTAGACCTCGACCGTGAGGGTGCCGTCCTCGCCGGTGACACCCTTGTTATCATCGTTGAAATAGACCTCGGCACCATCCACATTGGCATTGACCTGGTAATAGCCGATATCACCGCCAATCGTCGCGCCTTCCGCCGCTGCCGCCGTTGCGACAATACATGCGACGAAAAGAAGAACCGTTACTGTTTTTCGGATCATAGGAAGTGATATTCCCTCGCTTTCATTTATTTATGACGGTCACGTTGCGGTTTGTTCTCCCGTTTTCGGCATCAAAAATTCATAAAAATGATTTCTGCCCGGATATCCTCCTGATGCGGGAAAAGCGTCGTCTATGGCATCCGGTAAGGATGTGGATGCGCCCCGGAGGAGAACAATCATTTCCGGCCTGACTGACCCCCTCTCTCCTCGCTCTTCTCCCGCACAGGATACTGGATCTCGGTGAGGAGGTCCGTTTCCGGCGTATCCGCCGGGTCGTTGAGATAGAGTTCCCGCGGTGCACCGGCACTCTCGAAGCCTTCTTTCTCCAGGAGCCCGTACATCTTCGCATGCGCCATGCCGAGGGTATGATAGGGGCCCTTGGAAACGGCTGATATGACGGTTGCGGCGGGTAGTGTCTTCACCTCGATGTCCGGGTTTGCGACGGTCACCGGCCCGGTGACGGGCAGAAAGACCTCGACGAGGCCGCCATGCTCGTCACAGTCCTCACCGATATAGATGGAACCGACGGGCCCCGTTGCGGCGACACCGTTTCGCACATTTGCCGGGCTCGTCATCTCCTCGCAGATCTGGCCGATGAGCGAGGTCAACAGTTCCTCGTACGGTCCTTCGCCCCGGATGGTGAGCGCCCGTGTGGGTGGGACGTCCTTTTTTGTCCATTCTTCAAGATTCACTCTGAACAACTCCTCAAACGGGTCCTCTGCTGTAAGGACCCGTTCGACCATTGCCAGCCGCCGTATCTCCGCACGGGTCGCCACAAGGCGCTTCCGGAGAAGCGTGCGGACCGTGGGGTCCGCCGTCCCCTTTCCTGCGAGAAGGACGGCGGTCTCGTCGAGCGAAAACCCCAGGCCCGTGAGAGCCGTAATCCAGATGCCGCGTTCGATCTGCTGCTGTGTGTAGTAACGGTACCCGGTGCAGAGGTCCTTTTCCACCGGCACCAGGAGATTCTTCTTCTCGTAGCAGTACAGCGCTTTTCTGGAGAGGCGCGTCACCTCTGAAAACTTCCCGATGGGAATCCTGTCGGCCGGCATGGTCACCCATACAGTATTGCCCCGCAGAAGATATGGCCGT
>JBFFLM010000154.1:0-4233 GCA_041554835.1 Methanogenium sp. | reverse complement strand
CTCCTGCTACGGTGACGCCAAGCCCTTTGAGCCGAAGGGTCACATGCCCATCAATGCGGGACGGGACCGTAAACGCAACGGTCTTTCCGTCGATGGTGATCTCCTTTTTCATGCCGAGCTCATCGGGGGCGACCCAGATGGCATATTCACGGTCACGGGTGGCGGTCATCGTCTTCCCTTAGGCAAAACGTCGCACTGAGGGGCAAAAAAGTGTTCGGAGAAGGGCGCCGGTGCTATGGGATGGCTATCGTCTCGGTGACGACCGAGCCGTCGGCGTACTCCGGACGGGCCACCACGACGAGAGCCGATCCACCGTCCCGGGCTGCGGGAAAGGGCCCGAAGACCGTGCCCGGTTCGGGGGAGAGATACCGGGTCAGGTTCAGGGCCGTATCGGTGCCGGGGCTGACGACACCTAGTTCGAGGACCTTCAGCTGCGACCCGTCCCGGGTCCCCTGGTAGACGATATCGACCGAGCCGGGCGCACAGGTCGCCTGAAGGATAAGGTTGCCTCCGCCCTCCACAGTGGCGGTGCCTATGCCTGCAATGGCCCCGATGGAGGGGACGAGGGTCAATGCCGCCGCACCGGCAATGAAAACGAGGACAAGAGCGACCGCAGCCCATCTGAGGCCCGAAAAACGCCTTCCTCCGGTCCTTCCGGTGCGGGGGGGGTCGTCCAGGGGCACAAGGCTCGTCCCGCAGACCATGCAGATGAGGCCGTCGTCGTCAGCGCCGGGCTCCCCGCACTGCGGACAGGTATCGGCCTTCTTTGCCTCTGGTCCGGGCGGGGGGAGAAGTGCTCCGCAGACCATGCAGATGGAGTCCCTGGCACCTGCCGCCGGTTCCCCGCACTGCGGACAGGCCCGTTCCTTCGCCCCGCTCCTCTGGCTGTGCTCTCCTGCCGTTGTCACGTAATAGTGATCTACACATTTTCTCCTATATATCCGATGCGAACCGCCCCCGGAGTCCCACCGTGGGTCCTGCAGCGGACCGTAGTGCTTAACCGTTCCGGATGCCATCACTTACCTATGATTCGGGTTGCCATCAACGGCTACGGGACCATCGGCAAGAGGGTTGCCGACGCGGTCGCCGCACAGCCGGACATGGAAGTGGTGGGAGTATCAAAGACCAGGCCCTCTGCGGAGGCCTACATTGCAAACGAACGGGGGTATCCGCTCTATATCGCCGATATCGCAAACCGGGGAAAGTTCGAGGCGGCGGGAATCGAGGTCGCCGGTGATGTGGAGGAGATGCTCAAGAAGTGCGATATCGTCGTGGACGCAACGCCCGGGGGTGTCGGCAAGGAGAACAAAAAACTCTACCAGCTCTACGGGGTCAAGGCCCTCTGGCAGGGCGGAGAGAAGCACGAGGTCGCAGGGATATCGTTCAACTCGTCCTGCAACTACAACGACGCCTTCGGTGCCGATTTCGTCCGGGTTGTCTCCTGCAACACGACGGGGCTCTGCCGGATTATCCAGCTCATCGATGAGAAATACGATGTCAAATCGGTCTTTGCGACGATGGTGCGCCGCGGTTCGGACCCAGGCGGCATCAAGAAGGGGCCGGTCGACGCCATCGTCCTCAATCCGGTGACGATCCCCTCACACCACGGTCCGGACGTCCAGACCGTCCTGCCGGACATCAACATCGTGACCACCGCGATGATTGTACCCACGACATTCATGCACATGCACGTCCTGAGAATGGAGTTGGTCAACGAGGCAAGCGCGGCCGACATTCTCGAGCTGATCCGCGGCCACCCCCGCATCGGGCTGGTCAGGGGCTCGACCGGAATCACGTCGACGGCGGAGCTCCGGGAGCTTGCCTCCGACATGGGACGGCCCAGAAGCGATCTCTGGGAGTCCTGTGTTTATGAGGACTCGGTCTCGGTCGTGGACAACACCCTCTACCTCTTCCAGGCCATCCACCAGGAGGCCGACGTCGTGGTGGAGAACATCGACGCCATCCGGGCGATGATGAAGGTCACCCCGGTCGCCGAGGAGTCCGTCCGGATGACGAACGAGGCGCTCGGACTGAAGGCTATTTAATTCTCTTTTTTTAAAAAAAAGAAGAAAATAATGAGAGCAAACGCTCTGTCGTTTTCAGGGATCGAGGAGAAGAATCGACTGCTTTTTCCACCGTCCATATCCGGTTTCCACTATGGAGTCCAGAGCGAGAGCAAATTCCTCCGGGACAGCACCGGAAACCTTCAGGCCTTCCCCGGGTGCTATCGCATAGTCGCTTCCGAAGGCGTCATACAATGCAAAATAGATGCGTCTCGAATCACCGGTTAGGGAAAATGCTTTGGTTATCCCCATCGGCGACGACTGCATGGTGCACGCCTTCTCATGCATGAACTGCCAGTCATCCATCACCTCGTCAATATATCTCTTATCGATCTCCGGACTGGACTGTAGCCGGGCGTATGACGCGGCCAGTCGGGGGATCGCATCACCGATATTCTGCCGGTAGGTGATCCTCCGTCCCGAGAGGTGCTCGTTTCTTATTGCATAGATTGCTTCTCTCATGGCTCGCTCAATTACTGGGGACTCTTCAGGCCGTATAAGGAGGGAGTCGAGAAGCTGCGCCCTGATGATCGAGGCCTCTCCCATGAGACTCTCGAGGTAATCCTTCTGAAATGTCCTCTGAGAAACGTCATATATCACGACGGGGATGTCCGCTATCAACGTTTCAGGTAGTAATATCGCCCGATTGATCTCACCCCGCGTTTTCTTGACGGTCTCCTCTTTCTTTGAGATTTGATAATAGACATCGGCACTCGCCCGTCGGAATTCCGGCGGAATAACCATGAGGGGCTTTTTGAACATACCCCACTGGTAGTTTCTCCCGAAGACCGCCGAACTGATTCCTCCGGTATCCTTCTGTATCGGGGGGGCGGAGCAGGCAAAGAGGCAGGAACACCTCGCAATCCTGAGGACTTCATCGGACTCGCCGCGGTATGGATAGGTAAAGAATTCAATGACCTCCCGGAAATCCATGATCCTCCGTTTTCGGGCAATTTGAGTGACATCGAAGGCATCGAAACGGCATACCTCCTTGATCCTTACCCACCTGTCCGCGGAAGGGTCAAGGAGGTGATTGTGCTCGTCTTCGACCCGAACCACGACGTAGGTCCCTTGCCGGGGACGGCGACCTGGAATATGGTATATTTCATTTCTGGAGGATTTGAGATAGGGGGAGGGATCGAGGTAAAAATATCCGTCCTGAGAATCGTACCGGACATAGCCGACATCTGCAAAGTCCGGGTTGCAGGCAATCTCCCGTTCAACATTCGACAGTTCATATCCCATCGAGCGCTCACTGAGTGCCATACATGATCCTTCTCTCTCAATCCCATAAGGCAATCGTTCGATCCTTGAGCAACTCACGTTCATGAGGGAGTGACCCGGGTAAACCACTCCTCTCGCAGAATGTCGAATTTCATTGCCGTCGCTCCCTCTCCTCACCCGAGAGCAACCATTAATGCGGCAGGAATACAACGAATACCAGCATGGATGATTACGAACTTGCGACGAGAAATACGGTCGAAGTCGTCACCGATGAGGAGCTTCGAAGCGTCCTTGCCCAGGAGACGAAACGGGTCTACGCGGGCTACGAGCCCTCCGGCGAGATCCACCTCGGCCATCTCGTCACCATCAATAAACTCATGGACCTCAGGGATGCGGGCTTCGACGTCGTCGTGCTCCTTGCAGACCTCCATGCATACCTGAACCGCAAGGGAACCATGGAGGAAGTAGGGGAGCTTGCGGACTATAACCGGCGTTGTTTCGAGGCGGTCGGCCTTACCGGCGTGGAGTTCGTACTCGGTTCCGAGTTCCAGCTCTCCCCCGACTACCAGCTCGATGTGCTGCGCCTCTCCCAGAAGATAAGCCTGAAGCGGGCCACCCGGTCGATGGACGAGGTCGGCCGCCAGATGGATAACCCGATGGTCTCGCAGATGGTCTATCCGATCATGCAGATGGTCGATATCGCCCACCTGAAGGTCGACGCTGCGGCAGGCGGCATCGACCAGCGAAAAATCCATATGCTCGCCCGCGAGAACCTTCCCCAGATCGGCGTGAAGGCGCCGCTCTGCATCCACACCCCCATCCTCAACGGGCTCGACGGGAAGAAGATGTCCTCGTCCGCACAGAACTACATCTCGGTCGCCGACTCCGAGGAGGTTATCACGAAGAAGATGAAGAAGGCCTTCTGCCCGCCGGCTTAGCTACTTGT
>JBFFLM010000153.1:0-4236 GCA_041554835.1 Methanogenium sp. | reverse complement strand
TCAGAAGGGAGAGAATATAGATGAGTTCCAAGGCCATGTATGTCAATCCAAAATTCAATATTTTTTGAACAATTGTGCACTTGGGACGAAAAAGGTTGGGATTTGTGGACAACACCGGACCGTGCGATGTTCTGAACTCACCTCCATCCCACGTGTTGTCACGGCCGCTACTGGCAACCACGACCTTTACCGGCAGGTCGCCGCACTGCGTTGTCGCGGAGAGGTTTTCTGACGGCTACGGGCCGCACACGGCCCGCACATCAGCTCCCGGTTATGGAACCAATCATGATCACTTCGCGCCTGCGGAATGCGGTCGACCCCGTGTATTGGTCATTTTAAAACCCTTGAGGAAGGTATATCCTTTTTCTCACTATCCTTTATCATAAGGAATCACTGATCGCCGATGCTCGATATGGCAATAGTCTTTGGGACACTCGTCCTTGCGCTCATCCTCTTTGCAACAGGCAGGATCCGCTACGACATCGTCGCATTGATAGCGCTGCTGATCGTCACCATTGGCGGCGTCGTCGACCCGGTGGATGCCTTCCTTGGCTTTGGCCACCCGGCGGTGATCACCGTTGCCGCCGTCCTGATCCTCAGCAGGGGACTTCAGAACTCCGGGCTGATCGATATCATGACCCGTTGGGTTGCACGGGTTGGGGATGGAAAAGTGCGGCAGGTCTTCTCGCTCACCGGTATCGTCGCCATTCTCTCCGGATTTATGAATAATATCGGGGCGCTTGCCCTGATGATGCCGGTTGCCATCAGGACTGCCCGGAAGAGCGGGAGGGCCCCTTCCTATCTCCTGATGCCAATCGCATTCGGCTCTCTCCTTGGCGGGATGACCACTCTCATCGGAACTCCCCCAAATATCATCATCGCCACCTATCGTGCCCAGAACGGTGGTGAACCATTCCTGATCTTTGACTTTGCCTATGTCGGGGTAG
The DNA here is from genome assembly GCA_041554835.1 of Methanogenium sp. Taxonomy (GTDB): domain Archaea; phylum Halobacteriota; class Methanomicrobia; order Methanomicrobiales; family Methanomicrobiaceae; genus Methanovulcanius. Next base: position 3,289 of record JBFFLM010000153.1, on the reverse strand, counting down.
GGGTCGCCGTCGCCGGAATCCTTTTCATCGCTCTGATTGGGTGGAGGCTGATCCCGTCCCGGAAGAGTCCGGCATCCAAAGATGAGCTCTTCGCCGTCAAGGATTATTTGACCGAGGTCAGGGTGCCGGAAAATTCGAAACTTGCCGGAAAGATGATCTACGACATCGGCTCTGCCACCGAGGCCGAGGTGGTGGTGGTCGGGCTGATTCGAAATGGCCGAAATATCGTCGCTCCTTCAGTCTATGAGACGATAATGGAAAACGACATCCTGGTACTAAAGGCGGATTCGGGCGATCTCCAGACCCTCCTTGATGCCACACGCCTCGAACTCACGGGGAAGGAGGACATCTCGGAGGAGATGATCGGGTCCGATACGATCGGGGTCATTGAGGCGATCGTAAAACCTGATTCTTCGATCCTGAACCGGACCGCGTATTCAGCAAATCTTCGCTGGATTCATGGGATCAATCTCCTTGCCGTCGCCCGAGAAGGGGGGCCTATCCACAATAGGCTGAACCTGATAAAGTTCCAGCCGGGCGACATCCTCCTTCTCCAGGGAAAGAAGGATGCCCTTCAGGCAGCACTTCCGAAGATCGGGTGCCTCCCTCTTGCCGAGCGGGGGATTCGGATCGGTGAGCCGAAATTGGCCCTGCTTGCCATTGCCATCTTCGGATCGGCCCTTGGCATATCAGCCCTCGGCATCCTGCCGGTCCAGATCACCTTCAGTGCCGCGGTTGTCCTGATGATCCTGACCTCCATTGTATCTCTTCGTGACGCGTATGACAGCGTGGAATGGCCGATTATCATTCTCCTCGGCGCGATGATCCCGGTCGGGCAGGCGCTTGAGGCGAGCGGCGGGGCGGCACTCATCGCCGGGAGCATCGTTGCCGCCGCATCCACCTTCCCGCCGGAGGCGACGCTCGTCCTGCTGCTGATCATCACCATGTTCCTCTCGGATCTGGTGAACAATGCCGCCTCCACGGTGCTGATGGCACCGATTGCCATAGGGATCGCGCTCGATCTCGGCGCCTCCATCGATCCGTTTCTTATGGCAGTTGCAATAGGAGCATCCTGTGCCTTTTTAACACCAATCGGACACCAGTCCAATACGCTCGTCATGGGGCCGGGGGGGTACCACTTCACCGATTACTGGAGGATGGGGCTGGTGCTCGAGGTGATCATCGTCGTCGTCTCTGTCCCGCTTCTCCTCCTCTTCTGGCCGATGTACTGATCAGGGGGTTTTATCCGGGGATACAATTGTAAAATGGAGAGACATAATCGTAAAGATCAGACCATGCATTGCGTCCGACGGGGTATCAGCATTCAGGTGAGGCCGGAGAAGGCCTCGCCAACCATCTCTTTTTGTTTCTGTGTCAGGTGCTTCGGAATATTCACCACGACCTTTACCAGCAGATCGCCTCGCCGCTCCGACCCGAGGTGCGGCATCCCCTGTCCCCGCAGCCGGAAGATCGTATGGCTCTGCGTCCCCGCCGGAATGGTCAGCCGTGCGGTGCCGGTGAGGGTCGAAACGGTGATCTCCCCGCCGAGAAGGGCGGTGCGAAGCCCGACCTCCGCCGTGCTGTGGAGATCGGCACCATGCCGCTCGAAGGAAGGGTGCGGGTGCACATGAACGACGACATACAGATCACCCGGTGGCCCCCGTTCCATGCCGGGTTCGCCCTCGCCGGCGATGCGGAGGAACTGGCCGTCGCCGACCCCACGGGGAATCGAGACATCGATGCGCCTCGTCTTTCGTATCGTTCCTCTCCCGCCGCAGGTCTCGCAGGCCTTTCCGATGATCGTCCCCCGCCCGCCGCAGTCCGGGCACGGGCGGATCATCACTACCTGCTGCTGGCCGCTCTGCTGCACCCGGCGAATCTCACCCGTCCCCTGGCAGGTGGGGCAGTCCCGCATGAACCCCGGCTGCCCGCCGGTGCCGTGGCAGGTCGTGCACTCGTAGTCATGCGGCACGTCCACGGTGGTTTTGATGCCATGAAATGCGTCCATCAGGGAGATGGCGATGTCGTACCTGAGGTCCGCCCCCGCACGGCTCCGCGGCCGCCCGGTCCTGCCGGAAAAGACATCGAAGATATCGCCCAGACCAAAGTCCCGGAAGAGGTCGTCATAACTGGGGGCCGTATACCCGGCAAAGTCTCCCGGCGTGAATGCCGCATGCCCGGCCTGGTCATACTCTGCCCTCTTCTGCGGGTCGCCGAGCACCTGGTAGGCTTCGTTGACCTCCTTGAATTTTGCTTCCGCCTCTTTGCTGCCCTTGTTGAGGTCCGGGTGGTATTTGCGGGCAAGCTGCCGGAATGCCTTTTTGATCTCATCCGGTGATGCATCCCGTCCGACGCCGAGAGTTTCGTAATAGTCCTTTTTGTCCATCCGTTGGTAAAAAATAATTATTTCTCGTCATGGACCTCGAAATCGGCGTCGACGACGTCCTCGCCGCTCGTTCCTCCTTCTCCGGTCTCCCCGCCGCCGGCATATCCTGCCTGCGGGCCCGGCGCCTGCTGCTGTGCCGTCTGCTGGTAGACGGCGCTGCCTGCTTCACTGAGGGCGTCTCTGAGGCGGTCGGTCTCGGTCTTGATCTTTTCCGTATCCTTCCCGGTGAGAGCCGCCTTCACCGCCGCTATCGCGGCGTTCACCTTTCCGGTCTGGTCGGCGCTCAGTTTTTCGGAGAGTTCGGCGATGGTCTTTTCTGCCGTGTAGACGAGAGAGTCAGCGGTGTTTCTTATCTCAACCTCCTCTTTTCGCCGCCGGTCCTCCGCTTCGTACTCCTCCGCCTGATGCACCATCTTCTCGACATCGCTCTCTGCAAGTTTCGTCGAGGCGGTGATCGTCATCTTCTGCTCCTTGCCCGTGCCGAGGTCCTTTGCGGAGACATTGAGGATGCCGGACGAGTCGATATCAAAGGTGACTTCTATCTGGGGAACGCCCCGCGGGGCAGGGGCGATGCCGACCAGGTTGAACTGCCCGAGGCTCACGTTGTCGGCTGCCATGGGCCGTTCGCCCTGGAGCACATGGACGGTGACGGAGGTCTGGAGGTCTGCTGCGGTGGTGAATATCTGGCTCTTTTTCGTGGGAATGGTGGTGTTTCTCTCGATAAGTTCGGTCCGCACCCCTCCGAGGGTCTCGATGCCGAGCGTAAGCGGGGTGACATCCAGGAGCACCATGTCGGTGATCTCGCCTCCAAGGATTCCTCCCTGAATCGCCGCCCCGATGGCAACACACTCCATCGGGTCGATGCCCCGTTCCGCCTGTCTGCCGATATGGTCCTCGATAAAT
>JBFFLM010000152.1:0-4240 GCA_041554835.1 Methanogenium sp. | reverse complement strand
CGAGATCGATGACCACGGGCGGGTCATCAGATGATGTGCTGGGCAAAGTCCGAGCTGATGACCGTATCGCAGTAGTGGCAGCGGAGGCCGTTGGGGGCGACCTCAAACGCGCTTTCTATGGGTTCGTTTGCATTGCTGATACAGCCGGGATTCGTGCACCTGATGACCCCCCTGAGATGCCGGGGGATCTCGACACCTATCTTTTCCACCACGCGGTAGTCCCGTATGATATTGATCGTGGCATTCGGGGCGATGAGTGCAATCCTGTCAACCTCTTCTTTTGAGAGTTCCCTGTTGCTGACCTTGACGATGTCCTTGAGTCCGCCGGTTCCTGAGATCCTGGTCTCGACATTGGTGGCTATCGAGAGTTTTTCGTCCGTTGTGCCCGTGATCCCGAGTATCCTGAGCACCGTCAGCGCCTCCCCGTGCGTGATATGATCGATGACCGTGCCGTCACGGATCGGCCGAATAAGGAGTGCCCTCGGTTCTTCCTGCACTCAGATCACCTCCTCGAGCATGGCCATTCTGACCGGGACCCCGTTTCGTGCCTGTTCGAAGTATTTCGCACAGGGCAGGGCGTCCACCCGCGGGTCGATCTCGCCTGCCCGGGGAAGGGGGTGCAGGATGATCATGTTCTCTTTCCGGTCTTCAAGGAGTTCAGGCGTGATGCGATAACTTTCGGCGACATTGTAGTAGGATGCTGCGTCGGGGAACCGTTCCCGCTGTATTCTCGTTGTATAGAGGACATCGAGTTCGTTGATTACATCCGATATGTCCTCGTGTTCGACGACCTCGCACCCCCGGTCCAGGAGTTCATCAATGAGGGATGTCGGCAGTTCGAGCGTCTTCGGGGCAATGGTGTGGATGGTCAGGTCATAGTTGGAGAGGGCATAGGCGAGGGAGTGGGTGGTCCGCCCGTACCTGAGGTCACCGAGCAGGCCGACATCAATCCCCTCGAGCGGCATCGACTGGCGGATGGTGTAGAGATCGAGCAGGGTCTGCGAGGGGTGCTGGCCTGCCCCGTCCCCGGCATTGATGACGGGTACCGAGGCAAACTCCGCTGCAAGGCGTGCGGCCCCTTCCTTCGGGTGGCGAAGGACGATGACGTCCACGTAGCTGCTGACCACCCGCACGGTATCTGCGAGCGTCTCTCCCTTGGAGATGGAGCTTCCCTCCACGCTGTCGACGGAGATGACGGAACCGCCCAGCCGCGCAACCGCAGAGGCAAAGGACATCCGTGTCCGCGTACTCGGCTCAAAGAAGAGGAGTGCAACCTGTTTTCCGTTCAGGGTGGTGAATGGTCCGGCCTGTTCGTCAATGGCCTGAGCCTTGTCGAGGAGTTCATCGATCTCCCCACGTTCGAAATCCTTAATCGAGATAATATGGTACATTGCCCGCAATCCTCCGCATAAGAACGATGTTCCGGAAAAAAAATCCTGCGGCACGGGACCTGTGGATGCCACATCTGCCGGCAGGATATGTCATGGTGAATACTTCGCAACGTGACGTAATAGAAGTATCCCGCAGCCCCGGAAAAGGTGAGGATTTCAGTCCCCGATCTCTTCCGATGACCGGATGTCCGCGATGGTGTGCTCGTAGGCCAGTGCTCCTCCCAGCGCAAGGGCAGAGAGGGGAAGGGCGATGACCAGCGGGTCGACGACCTGCCATGGCATCCCCAGGAGAGCATCGGTCCCGAAGAGGAGTTTTGAGATGCCGAGCGGGGCGGACTCCTTCAGGTGCACGAAGGCGGTCCATAAAAACCACGTCCCCGCCCCGGCAACCAGACTGACCTTCGCCGCAAAGGCAGAGGGATGTTTGCTGTAGAGCCCGTGGGTGAACGCCGGCAGGAACGCTGCCGCGCATAGGCCCATGAACATCGCGGTAGCACGGGCGATGATACTTCCCGGGAGGATGTAGGCAATGGCGGCGCTGATGATGATCATTGCAACGGTGCCCCCCTGTATGGTACGCATCGAGGGCGTGGAGTTCAGGTAGGTCCCGACCATGTCATAGCCGATGGCCGACCCCATGGTGTGGTAGAGCGAACTCAGCGTTGACATCGCCGCGGCAAGGAGGGCGAGCATGAAGATGATGATGAAGGCATCCGGCATTGCCGTGTTGATGTAGAGCGGGATCACCGAGTCCACGTTGCCGCCCGCCGCCTCGACGGCGATCATCCCCGTCGTCCGTACGAACCAGACATTGGTGAGCGGCCCCACTGTGAAGGCGACACCGGTCATCATCAGGACAAAGATGCCTCCGACGAGGACCGCACGGTTCAGCGCCCTGTTGTCGCGCACCGTCATGAACCTCACCGCAAGCTGGGGCTGCGCGAGGACGCCGATGCCGACGCCGAGGACGAGCGTTGTCACCATTACCAGCCAGAGCGGCGAGAAGAGGTCCGGCATTGCCGTCCATCCGTTATGCCCGGCGGCGGCCAGCCCCTCGGGAACACTTGCGGCGAGTCCCTCGAGCGCGATGTGGGCCTCGACGACGCCGCCGAGATAGATGTAGGTGAGTATGAGAAGAAGGGTCATGCCGACGAACATGATGGCCCCCTGGAGGGCATCGGTATACATGACGGCAATCAGCCCGCCCAGTATCACATAACAGGCGACGACGGCCGCAAATCCGAGGAGCGCCACATCGTACGGGACGGCAAGGGTGGACTCGATGAACCGGGCGCCGCCGATGAGTATTGCCGCGGTATAGAGGGGCATTCCCACGATGATGACCATGGCGCAGGCATAGCGCATGAACCGTGAGTCATAGATGCGCCCCATCAGGTCAGGGAAGGTGACGGCACCGGTCCGGTGGCCGATCTCGCGGGTCTTCCTGCCGTAGATGACGAATGCGATGAACACCCCTACGGCGATGCAGAGGACCGTCAGCCAGACCAGCCCCATGCCGAGCTGGGCGGATATGCCCCCAAAGCCGATGATCGCCGATGTGCTGATGAAGGTGGCCCCGTAGGAGAGGGCGAGGACAAGGGGATGTATCTTTCTTCCGGCAACCAGGAAATCCTCGTGTTCCTTCGTGTGACGGTAGCCCATATAGCCGAGTCCGATGACGGCGGCGAGGTAGACGACGGTAAGCACCGCAAGGGTAAGCGTATCAACTGCCATTGTCGTCGGCCCCCTCGCGGTTCCACATGAGAATGCCGTACGCTATACATGCAACGGTCCAGCCGATGGCGAGACCGTATCCTATCCAGATCTGTGGGTCAGAAATTCCGAGCATGGAGAATACCTCACGGTCTTTGGTGGTGTGACATTACAGGGGAACCGGCGCTATAGTCGGCTCCCTATCTAAAGAAGAAGGCAAAAACGGTGAAAAGGCGGGACTCGTCCCTGGTGAATTGTATGCCTTTTCCTGTCATATCCAAAGTACCTGATAGTCAGTGGGATTGCAGGTATATATACATTTCCAGCCTGGATTCTGAGAATATCCTGAAAACAGGTATGTGACATTACTGAAAAAAATCGGCTGAGGGGGACGAACGGCCCTCAGTTCTTTCGTGCGATAGTGATGTACCCGGTATGGCCAACCCTCGTGGAGGGGCGGGTCCCGCGTTCGCTCCGGGTGAGTTCACGGGCAAGGATCTCGTGGCAGACCACTTCGGAGAAGAGTTCGCGTGCCGTATCCATCACCGTGAACGTCTGTTCCAGAAACGGTGTGTAGCAGGCGAGGTATCCGCCGGGTTTCAGGAGGCTGTGGGCGCGGCGGACATGGTCCGCCGTGATATGGAGGTCGAAATGGACGATATCATAGGCCCCCTCTGCGGTGAGGACGTCGCCTGTTACCACCTCGACGTTTTCCAGCCCCGCATCGGCGATATTTTTCCTGCACCGCTCTGCAAAATCCTCGCGGACTTCGTAGGTCGTAACGTGTTCGGCAATCCCCCCGAAGAAGATGGAGGCAACCCCTGACCCGGTGCCGGCATCGAGGACCTGGTCGTGTCTGTTCATGCCGGTCATGGCGCATACGATGCCGATGTCTTTGGGCATCATGGGTGCGCCGGTGCGCCGGGCGTGACAGAAGAAGTCGGTGGGCCGCGGGATGCGGATGAGAAAAGGCGTCCCCAGGTGTGAGGGGATGGTCTCCCCTCCCTGCATCCCCGGCAGGAGCGAAAGGTCGATCATGCCCTTGTCGGTGCTGAGTTTGCCTTTGCCTGCCGTCACATAATATTCCTTTCCCTCGTGGATGAGGATGATCCTGTCCTGAGTGTGTATCATGCGCT
>JBFFLM010000151.1:0-4264 GCA_041554835.1 Methanogenium sp. | reverse complement strand
CGGAAAACCGGGGACAGGTCTGGTGTGGCGCTCGATAGCATGATCTCTCTCAGAGTGTTCCGCCTTCTTCAGTCACTACCTGCTTGGTGTTTTCGAAGGAACCACGAGAAAACCGGCCTATCTTTTGACCCTGTCAAAAGTGATATAAACTCTCGTCTCACCATGTCGTCGTAGCAGGATTCCGTGTGGGGGGGAACTCCATATGTGTACGAAAAACATCTTCAATGATTTGATCGTCCTGGTCGGTGTTCAGAACCGGCAATGAGACCTTCTTTGCCCTGTATCCCGGCTGGCCGATTAAGCCTGATCCGCCGGACCCCGACTGCGGCCGTGATCACTGAACCCTGACAACCCATGGAGCATGATTATCATCAACATGACATTTATTCAGGATCCACAGTTCTTCTCCCTGGTGATTATTCCGATTCTCATCTTCACCGCCCGTGTCGCTGATGTCACCTTCGGGACGCTTCGCATTATCTATATTTCGCGGGGAATGAAACTTCTCGCCCCTCTGGTCGCGTTCTTTGAGATACTCATCTGGCTCGTTGCCATTTCCCAGATCTTTCAGGATATCGGGAGTGTAATCAATATCATCGCCTACTCTGCCGGGTTTGCCGTCGGCAACTTTGTCGGCATCATCGTGGAGGAACGGATGGCAATCGGACTTAACCTTTTCAGGATCATCACCCAGTACGATGCGGATGACCTGATTGGTGCATTGAAATCCAATGATTTTGGCGTGACTGTCGTGGATGCGACTGGAAAACGTGGTCCGGTCAAGTTGATCTTTCTGGTGGTGAAACGAAAAGATATCGCTACGGTGATCAGGATGGTGCAGCAGTACAACCCGAATGCCTTCTATACCATCACCGATGTCCGTTCGGCGAAGGGGGGGGACATCCCCCACCTCTACAGAAAACCGCCAAAACGGAGATTTGGTATATTCAGGAAGGATAAATGACGGGGCAATGGACTCCATTCCTCGTCAGACTCATCAACCCCATCTGATTCGTCATCGGGCTCCTCATTGTCATCTGATTCGTTATCTTCGTCCACCTCTTCATCGGATGCGTCCGGATATCCGGCGTCATCGCGTCCGGGGTGCCGGGGACGGTACGAATCGTAATGAGCCGAATGGATCATACGTATGACGGGAAATAGCCGGGAAAGGGGTTGGAACCATAAAAAACAACAGGTTTTCACTGGCCAGGAAGGACGAGGCGATGGAAGAGCTTGTCGGAACAACCGACAAAAAAATCCTGGCCGTCTGGGCGATCGATTGTGCCGGGCGTGTCCTGCCGTATTTTGAGGAGCAATATCCCGATGACCTCCGCCCCCGGCACGCCCTCGATGCCCTTCAGAAGTGGATCGACACCGGCATCTTCAGGATGAAAGATATCCGAAAAGCATCCCTTGATGCCCATGCCGCCGCCCGCGAGGTAGGTGAGGACAACTCCGCCCGCTCCGCCGCCCGTGCCGCCGGGCAGGCGGTGGCGACGGCCCATGTGAAGACGCATTCCATCGCCGCGTCGAGGTATGCCCAGCAGGCGGTGTACCGGGCCGCGGTGGCGAGTGGTGCGGACGGTGCGGCGGTGGATGCCGCCGTTGCACGAGAGCGGGAGTGGCAGTATAGGCATCTGGTGGAGTTGAGGTGCAGGTGAGCGAGTATCGAAGGGGATGGAGAGGGTAATCTCAATCCTCCAAAATTATTTACCTGCACAGATGAACTTACCCGCATGAAACCATTCCTGATTTTGAGCATTCTTATCGTTATCATCATAGTACTCTCCAGCGCCGGTTGTACTGACCAGAACACCCAGACCACCCAGACTCCCCAGACCACCCCCACCACCCAGAGCACGTCTGCCAGCCAGACGATCGGTGGAATCACGATTCCCACCACGACCGGTTCGCCGACACCGGCGGAGGCCAGAGAGATCGCGGCGGCGGCATACGTCTACGGCTATCCCCTCGTCTATATGGATGTCCTGAAGGAACACCAGACCGCAGTGCCGGCAGTGGATCCGGCACACGGTGTCGGACCCGCCAATCAGATCCTGAGAGCATACCAGGTGCCGATTGACCAGTTCCAATTCCAGAGCGCCGCCTCCTACGTCATAACGGATGCGAGCTATGTCGGAGGGTGGCTTGACCTGACAGAAGAGCCGGTGGTGCTGAGCGTTCCTGCGTCAGACGGCAGGTTCTATTGCATAATGCTTGAAGATTCGTGGACGAACGATCTCTCATCCGTGGGGTCACGCACCACCGGTGACGGACCGGGCGACTTCGCCATCGTCGGTCCCGGATGGGACGGTACGATCCCCCCCGGCATGACAATGATCCGGTCGTCGACCAACGCCGTTATGCTTGTAGGACGAACACAGCTGAACGGTCCTGACGACCTTCCTGCGACCGCTGCCTTTCTGGACAATGTCACCCTGACTCCGCTCTGGGCCTGGAACACGAATTACACGCCGCCGGATGACGTGCCGGTGACTTCCAATGTGACTCCTGATGGCAGAGCTTCCGTGATTATTGCGTATGTCGGGAACATGAGCCCCGAGGCATTCTACGACCGCATGGCGACGGCTATGGGCGGCAACCCTCCCTACAGCGCGGATACGCCCGTCATTGATCAGATCGCACGAATCGGCATCGTCCCGGGCGAACCGTTTGATTGGAATAGTATGGACGCTACGATGCAGGATGCGATCGCCTTGGGCGCCAGCGACGGTATCGACCAGGTACATGCCGCAGTCGAAACCTGGCCGGGCTCTGTCGTGGTAAACGGCTGGACTGTCGTGTATGAACTGGGAGACTATGGGACAAACTATACCCTTCGTGCCGGTCTGTCAGGAGGATACGGGGCCGGCAACGTCGCAGAGGACGCACTGTACTGGTGGTCATTTGCCAATGCAACGGGGGTCCCCTATTCCGGCGGGAATAACTACGTACTGCATTTTGCCGGCGACAGCATCCCGCCTGTCAACGGGTTCTGGTCGGTAACCCTCTATGACATCGAAGGCAAGGTCGTACCCAATCCACTGAATCAATATGCGATAACATCGCACTCCGGCAACCCGCGGTACAACACCGATGGATCCCTCGATATCTACGTCCAGGTCGCCTCTCCCGGTGCTGACAAGGAGTCCAACTGGCTTCCCGCCCCGTCTGGCGAATTTATGTTTATCCTGCGCCAGTACTGGCCACTGGAATCCGCACTGAACGGCTCGTGGGTGCCGCCGGCAGTGCAGACGGCAGGTCCCGCCACAACAACGGCAGATACGGCGTCTGCAACGTAAGTCCGCGGCGGCCATCGACCGCGGGCGCCCCTTTTTTATGAGCGGTCTTGAAGCATCTGATAAAAGGTAGCCTGCATGGCGAGGGGAACCGAGGAAGGAGAGTGCGTTCACATTAGTCATTCAATTTCGAAGAAAAAGCATAAGAAACTCAATGTTTAAGAAAAAGAAAGGGCGTATCACCCTCAATTTATATGCCCCGGCCGGGACTTGAACCCGGGTCGAAAGCTCCGGAGGCTTCCAGGATATCCACTACCCTACCGGGGCGTTTGCTCTATTCTATTGGATACACTGGCATAAAAAGACGTGCCCCGCGGCCACGGTGAACGGCCGTCCGAAAGGGGCGGGGAGGGCCTCCCGAAGGCATTTCGTACGTTGTCACAACTTGCAGAATCGTGACGGAAAAAATGGAGATTCGGTTGAATTTCAGTTGGTTTCGATTCTATTTCTTCTGGTTATACAGCGCCCATATCTTGCAGGCGCCTTCGTGGGAGACCATGCAGGGGCCGACGGGCTTTCGCGGGGTGCAGGCCGTCCCGAAGAGCTTGCAGTCGGTGGGATCCGCGATGCCGCGGAGCACGCGGTCGCAGATGCAGGCGGAATGCTTTTCGACGTGGCGAATTTCGATGCCGAACTTCTTCTGGGCGTCATACTGCTCGAACTCCTTTCGCAGCCTCAGCCCCGAGCCGGGGATGACGGGGAACCCGCGCCACTCGACGTCGCACGGCTCGAAGACCCGGTTCATCATCTCCATCGCCTTCGGGTTGCCGTCGCGGCAGACGGCCCGCGGGTAGGCGTTCTCGACCTCGGCCCGGCCCTCCTTGACCTGGCGGACGAGCATCAGAAGACCCAGCAGGATGTCGTCCGGCTCGAAGCCGGCGACGACCTGCGGGACGGGGAAGCGCTCGTATTCCTTATACCCCGCGACCACGCAGACGTGGCCGGGGAGCATGAACCCGTCG
>JBFFLM010000150.1:0-4320 GCA_041554835.1 Methanogenium sp. | reverse complement strand
GCGGGCAGGACCCCTCCCACCATATTTTTCCGGGGACAGCATTCCAGGGGGGGAGACCCTTTCAGTCCGACCTCCGTCCAAATCATCTTCATTCCGGTGGTTAGATACGAAATATTTCGAAATCATCGCTTTCTTTAAAAGGAGCGGGGGTAATACTCTTCCGAGAGACCATGAAACCCGTATACACCATTCTGCTTGCGTGCCTCGTTGCAGCCGTCCTCGTTGCCGCGGGATGCACGACGGCGGACAATGGCGATGAGGCTACGCCGACCCCGACTCCTTCGCCGGGAGAGACCGTGCTCGTCGATGATTCGAACAACGGCCAGACCATCGCGGTGCATGAAGGGGCCACCATCGTCGTGAAACTCCCGGAAAACCCGTCGACCGGCTACTCCTGGAACCTGACCGGAACAGACGGGCTTGCCGTCACCGAAGATGAATACATCGCTCCTGAAACACAGGCTGTTGGCGCAGGCGGCGTCCACAGCTGGACAATGGAGCCGAAGACCACCGGCCTTCTCACCTTCAGTGCCGCCTATGTCAGGCCATGGGAAGGCCAGCAGCCCGATGACCAGACCTACGCTGTCTCCTTCTACGTAGTACCTGCCTCCGCATCATTTATCACGGTGACCGCCGACGAGAACGGCGAGACCGTAACGGTCCCGGAGGGCGATGTCGTGCGGGTCCGGCTTGAGGAGAACCCGACGACCGGTTTCCAGTGGAATGCAACTGTCAGTGGCAAAGCGATCATCGCCGCAGACACCTACATCATGTCCGCCGGGGCAGCCCAGGGCATGGTAGGGGCGGGCGGCACGCACGAGTGGTTCATCACCTTCCCGGACGGTGTTGACGGCACCTTCGATGCGGCCTATGCCCGCTCGTGGGAAGAACCGTCAGAGGACGACGAGACCTTCACGGTTACCTTCGCGGCCGCATAACCCCACAATCCCCTTCCCTCTTCTATTTTTTCAGTTTCGTACAGACCCTGAGAAACCTATAAATGCTATTCCCCCGAGAAAGGCCGGATGAGAACCATGTATACAGTCACGGAAAAGCAGAGCCCCCGGCACACCGTTCTCTGCACCCGCCGGCGGGGCCCCTATCGCCTGATTGCCGAGTTGATCCCCGAGCTCTGCTGCTATGCGGAGGAGAAGGGGCTCGACATCACCGGACCGCCGATGTTCATCTGCCATGAGATGACGCCCGAGGAGGCGATGAAAGCGGATGAGAATGAATGTGCCGACGTGGAGGTCGTCCTTCCCATTTCCGGGCCGACCGAGGAGAATGAAGAGATCACCTGCTACGAAATCCCGACCGAGACCGTGGCATGCGTCGTCCACCGGGGACCCTACGACAGCGTCACCCCTGCCTACGAGGCGCTCTTTGCCTGGATAGAAAAACATGAAAAGGAGATCACCGGCCCGATTCGGGAGATCTATCTCAACGACCCGGAGGAGGTCCCGCCCGAGGAGATACTGACACAGATCTGTATTCCGGTGAGGTGAAACAAATCGTACAAATATAGGAGATTTCGTCAATTCGAGACAATAAACACCGTAAGAATAGAATAAAACCCAGTGGGCCTGCCCGGATTCGAACCGGGGATCTTCGCCGTGTAAAGGCGATGTCATAACCAACTAGACCACAAGCCCATTGTGCGGTATGTGCTTTAAATTCATTTTTTTCTGAGCTATTAAGCCTTATGCAATGGTGCCCGGAATTTCGGCGCATTCCGGAGCATCCCACGACGATTCTGCCGGATATTTATCCTCTCCCCCCGTTGGTACATGAACAGATGAAGGCAAACGGCCGGACGACGCATCGTGGGGAGATGAGCGGCGCAGCAAAGAGGACAGGCACCCGGAGGACGCTCCGGTGACCCTCATCGCACCCGATGGAGCGGAGCTGCTGCTTGCAGCCTACGCCCTCCTCAACCTCGCCGCCTTTCTCCTCTACGGGCGTGACAAGAGAAAGGCGGAACTCGGCCGGTGGCGCACCAGCGAGCGGGCACTCCTCGTCGCCGCAGCCTTCGGTCCGTTCGGGGCGTATGCGGGCATGCGCAGGTTCCGGCACAAGACGCAGAAGACGAAGTTTGCCCTCGTACCCGTCTTTCTCTTTCTCCATGTTTCGGCCATCGCCTGGCTGGCGTATTCCCTCATAACGGCGGAAATCTTTTAGGCGACCACTCACACGGCGGGTTTGGCTCCACCACCACGACCAACGGAGCATCCGCTCCGGAAAACAGACGAATGTAAAAAAAAAGAAAAAATCAGAGGTAGCCGAAGGACTTGAGGGCCACTTCGGTGTTGACGGCACCGCAGCGGTAGACCTTGCCTTCGGAGACTTCGTTGATCGTAACCTCTGCGGGTGCAAAGAGGCCCTGGTCGATCTTGAAGAAGTCGAAGTTTGCTTCCTTGAAGGTGTCGTAGAACGGCTTGCCGTACGAGGACGAGGTGTTGGACGGGATCCTGTCGATGTAATCGGCGATGCCGGGGTCGTCGATGGTCAGGTTGATCTGTCCGTAGTAGATGGTTGCGTCATTGGTGCAGCCCATTGCCTTCGTGGAGTCGGACTTTACCGGGGGCACCGGTGCACAGCCGGATGCACAGATGATCTTCTTCGGGTCGTAGTGGAGCTGTTCGAGGCGGTAGACCGCGGTCTCGACACAGCGTCCGGCGACCTGGATGGAACCGACGACGGATGCGGTCGGGGCGACGACGGCACAGACATTTGCCACGTCAACGTTGCAGCCGTCGGCGATCTTCTGCATCACTGCCTCGGACGGCAGCTGGTCGGACTCGAGACAGATGACCGCGTAGTCGCAGTCGTCCTGGTACTCGATGATGTCATAGCACTCTTTCGGGTTGAGGGAGAGGGCACGGGCCGGGCCGCTGCCCATCGCGAAGTACTTCTCGTGAGTGATCCTCCATCCCGCTTCCTGTGCGCCGAGACAGGCGATGGCGGGGAAGTCGGTGCTCACATCGATGAAGGGCATCGGGACGTGCTGGATCTGTCCCATCCGAAACGAGATGTCTGCAAGGCCACCCATACAGATCTCGGTAAAACGCTTTCCTGCCGCATAGCCACCTCTGGCCTTCACACCACAGTCGACGATACGTGCGCCATTGTCGAGCTGGTGGAATATCGCGTTGAAATCCTCCGGATATTCCGCAAGCTCCTCAAAAAGGTCCAATGCATATTCATTTACACTGATCATGAGGGAATCCTCCTAACGCATACATTGTTGAAGCAAAATAGATAAGAGTTGTCAAATGCGGTATGGAAGGGACCGTTACCGGCCCAGTTCGGCGATGACGCGGACAGGGTCGTACCGCAGGGTGATCACGCGTGTCCTTCCGCGGCCCTCGCGATAATGGAGGTTGACGAGGCGCATCGCGTCGAACTTTTTGACCATCTCGTAGTAGCGGGTGTACCCGAGCTTCATCGTCTCCTTCGCCGCCTCGTGCACCTCTCCTGCCGTCATCTCGCCCCCGGCCTGCGACCGCTCTGCAATGATGCAAAGAAGCGCCTTCTCCTCGTCCTTCAGGGTCCGGACGCTCGCGGCGAGGTGGAGATATTTGGAGACCTCGTAGGCACGGCAGACATCATCCATCTCCACGCTTTTACGGGCATCGTTCTCTGCATTGAGCGCCGCCCGCTTGAGGAGGTCAATTCCCACCCGGAGGTCCGCACTCTTCATCGTCTGTTCGGTGACCAGGTCCAGCATCGCATCGGAAAGCACGCCGGGATAGAGGCCCTGCCGGACCCGCTGCGAGAGGATCTCGTGGATCTCCTCCTCATCATAGGGAGGAAAGTAGATATCCGCCGGCCGGAACACCGACGCCACGCGGGGGTCCACCTCACTCATCAGGTCCACCGTCATGTCCGAGATGATGGTAATAACCCCTATACGCGTGCCGGGATAGGACTCGTGGGCCCGCAGCAGGGTGTAGAGGACCTTGTTTATTTCGTTTTCATAGAGCAGGTAATTCGCATCGTCGAGGCAGATGACGAGCACCCGCTCCTCCTTCTCCAGCAGGCGGCAGACCGCGTCGAAGACCTGCTTGAAGGAGGTTCCCGACGCAGGGGGAAGGTGGCCGGAGAGTCTCCGGTAGATCTGCGAGAAGATGGCAAATTTCGTATTGTCAATCTGGCAGTTGATATAGATCGGCACCAGTTTTTTTGTTGCCTCCTCGATCTCGCCGAAGAGTTTTCTGACCGCCGTCGTCTTGCCGGTGCCCGGCAGACCGCGGCATATCGTATTGAGAGGGCGTCCCCCCCGCATGCCCGGACGCAGCTGGAAGGCAAGCTCCTGCATCT
>JBFFLM010000149.1:0-4338 GCA_041554835.1 Methanogenium sp. | reverse complement strand
GTACAGGGGGCAACACCGGCCGCACCGACCGCTGCCACCACCTGCCCGCCCGCAAGCGCAGCCATGAAGAACACCAGGACCATCCACCCGGAGATCCGCGACAACATAAATCGATATTTTATCCAATCGATGATAATCATGCCGCATGAGGCGGAGGATGCCAGACAGAACCTTTTCATCATTGATACCATCCACCATACCTGAAATACGGCGCCGATGCGAAAACAGGCCCCTACAGCATATTTATCTGATAAAACCCATACATCCCCGTGGCCAAGACCATCAGAAAAGCCCCCTACACAAAGGGGAACGAAAAGAGCAGCGACATTCCGGAAGGACACCATTTTCCGGCAGGCCTTCTTGCCAGGTACGGCAGTCATACCTGCCCGTTACATCGAGACGGACATCCCGTGATGAAGAATGCATCGATTGCCGCCAGGAGACCCACATGGCTAAAATCTTCATAAAATCAACAAATGCGGTAAAAAAGTCCCCATGCGGGGCGCCCCCGAAAGGGAGAAAAAAAGATTTAGCCGAAGAGTGCACCGAGGCCGGCCATGCCGTCCTCTTCTGCCTCTTCTTCTTCCTCTTCTGCCTCTTCCTCAACAGCTTCTTCCGCTGCTGCGGGTGCTGCTGCGGGTGCTGCTGCTGCGGGTGCAACTGCTGCCTTGGCGATGGCCTCTTCGATGTCCACACCGTCAAGTGCGGCGATGAGTGCCTTCACACGTGAATCGTTAACTTCGGTACCTGCTGCGGTCAGTACTGCGGTGACCGTCTCTTCTGTGATTTCTTTGCCTGCGTTGTGCAGGATAAGTGCTGCATAGATGTATTCCATTTTCAAACACCTCAATATAATTTGATTATTCAACAACTCCCTTCAGGGCGTTTGCCTGCGCATTTGCCCGTCCGATGATCATTTCAACAACGCCACTCTCGTATACAACGGCCTCGACACCAAGGTTGCGTGCCTCGCCCGCAGCCTTTGCAATGATGGTCTCGACGGTTGCTGCCGTCGGGTACACTGCATTGACCGACAGGTTGAATGCCTGCTGTGTTGCCGTGACGATGTTGTTGAAGTATTCTGTCTCATCGATTGCCAGTACGGACGGTTCGTAGAACACGCCGTCGTAGTAGGCGACCTGAAGACTCAGTCCGACATCCATAGGCCGGATGTCCAGTTTCGCAAGCACATCGGCCTGCTTTGCGGTGATCTCTTCCCCTGCCTTGACGAACGTCTTCGTCTCACGGATGACAACCTTGCCGCCTTCAATTGCGGCAGGAATGCCCGCCTGCTGGAATTCTCCAACGATAGGGCCGGGCTTGAATGCCGTCGGCCCCTTCTCGACGATGATGTTTTCGGGCGCGATGTCCCCCGCACGGGCGGTCATCTTGCTCATCGTCTGCTGGAGCTTCTTGTAGAGCGAGAACGGGTTCTCATTCGTGTAGATCAATGCACTCTGTCCGTCGATATAATCGTTGAGACCACGAATGGGCTCACCCTGATCATTGAACGCGTGCTCGATGAGCGTGTTTCGCGTCATCTTCAGGACAGCCGAGCCGCGGAGGTCGCGACGCATCTCCTGGAGCTGACTTGCAGGAATGCCCTGCAGATCCACAAGACCGGTAAGGGCGTACTCCTGTGCATGCGCTTTGATCGCTTCGACTTCGTCTTTCTTCCACTTGGGCAGGTTCACTGTATACAGTGCCATTACACTAACCTCACTGCCGGACCCATGGACGTCTTGACGTATACCGACCGGATGTTCATTGCTCCACTTTCAAGGGATGTTTCAACCTTCTTCAGGACCGCGTCGATGTTCTCAGCAACCTGTTCAGCTTCCATGCCAACGGAACCCACCTTAACGTGGAAGGTGGTCTTGTCCTTTGAACGGAACTTAACGGATGTGCGGAGACGTTCGACCGTGGACCCGATATCCATTCCCGGAGGAACGGGGGTTGGCATTTTACCGCGTGGACCGAGCCTGGTACCGAGGTAACGACCTACAAGAGGCATAACCGCGGTCTCTGCGAGGAAATACCGGTAATCGTTCGCCATTTTGCGAGCTTCCCGGGGTTCTCCGCCCAGACGTTCGATTTCTTCAGGTCCGATGATGAGGTCTACACCTGCAGCTTTTGCCTGGGTGGTGATATCTCCTTTACCAAGGACGGCGATCTTTTCGATCCGACCCGTACCGTTTGGCAGAGCCATCGTCTCATCAATACGGTTTTTTGGTTGCGCCATGTCGATGTTTCTCAGGTTAATAGCGATTTCAACGCTTTCCTGGAACTTACGCTCAGGCGCAGCTTCTATTGCCGATTTTACGGCTTCCAGAATCTGGACCCTTTCAACCATTCATTACCTCCATAGTGGTACGACCTGCGGGAGAGCAGATCTTCTATGGTGTTTTTTTATAGTCTATTCGTTCAGGATACTGTCGTATTCGCCTGCATCGATAAGGCCGAAGATCTCTTTGGGATCCTTGCCTTCAACGGTGACGCCAACACTGACACATGACCCGATAACCTCTTTTGTGCGGTTTTTCAGATCATAGGACAGCATGTCGTCCGTCTTCATGCGGGCAATGCGAACAGCAGCCTCAAGCGGAAGGTCACCCACTTTTATCGTATTGGGTTCGCCTGAACCCTTCTCGATGCCGACCTCTTTCATGATGAGGGCGGTCGTGGGGGGGACACCAACGGATACCGTGAAGTTCTTCTTGTCGTCGACTTCAACGCGAACAGGTACCTGCATCCCGTTGAATTCGGCGGTCTTTTTGTTGATCTCATCAACAACTGCCTTCACGTTTATTCCGAGTGGTCCCAGTGCCGGCCCTAACGGGGGTCCGGCTGTGGCTTTTCCGCCGGGTACCAATACCTCGACTACTTCTCCCATTGTAATATCACCATGCCTACGTTGTCGCAGTATAAGGAGCGAAACTCAGCCTGGGTCAGTACAGGTTTGCGTAAAAGCACTTAAAGGTAGGGGAGGCGTCGCCCAAAAAATGTGTCAGGATATTATTCCTGCGCCTTCTCGATAACCCGTACGTTATCACCGCGGACGGTGATGGGGATGGGGACCATTGATTCGTACAATTCAACGGTAATCTCTTCTTTCCCTGCATCAACGCGTTTGACAACGGCCTTTTCACCCTTGAACGGACCTGCGATCAGCTCGACAATGGTCCCTTCATCGATACCGGCGACCGCTGCCTTGGGCTCAAGGAAGTGCTCGACTTCTGCAAAGGAAGTTTCGCCCTTGACGACCGCCCGCGCATTCGGTATCAGGCGGACGATCTGTTCCATACGGGCATACTCGTCAGGCGTCTCGACGAGCACATATCCCCTGAGTTCATCAGGGGCCATGATGGCCTTTATGTCAAACTCGGGGTGATCCTTCAGGAGTTTGACGATGTCGTCAACTACCTTTCTCTCCTTGTTCGCCGTCGTCTTCAGCGCGTATATTTTATTTCCGAATTCACTCATCGCAATCACAGGGCAAGGGCCATGATTTCGTAGAGGATAAACCCAATCATGCCCACTATCAGAATGCCAATTGCGGCAACGATAGCAATTTTATTGAATTCATCCCTCGTGGGTGTCCTCGCCAGTTTGAGGACACGCAAGTATTTCTTGAATACTTCTTCATTGATATTTTTGAGATCTGCCATGTCTGATTTCACCTGAGGAAATCGATTTCGAATTCCTTCATTGCAGCATGATGGGAAGGATACCCCTCGCTGCGCCCATATATCTGGGGGGAGTTGACACCAGTAACGACAAGCATCGTACGCATTCTGCCCTGCATCTCCGGGTCAACCTGTGCACCCCAGATAATCCGTGCATCGGGGTCGATGCGTTCGTAGACTTCCTGAACTACCCCTTCTGCTTCGGACATGGTCATGTCCGGCCCGCCGACCACATTCACGAGTGCAGCGGTAGCACCGGAGATATCAACCTCGAGGAGCGGGGACCGGAGCGCCTTCTTGACGGAGTCGGCAGCCTTGTCCTCGCTGTCGCTCTCGCCCATACCGATCATAGCAACGCCGCCTTTCTCCATAACGGTTCGCACATCGGCAAAGTCCAGATTCACCAGACCGGGCTGGGTGATCAGTTCGGTAATGCCCTTTACTGCACGCATTAAAATCTCGTCAGAGACCTTAAATGCTGCGCTGAGGGGCAGTCGCGGGACGACTTCAAGAAGCCGGTCGTTCGGGACGACGATCACGGTGTCCGCCACATCGCGCAGGCGTTCGAGGCCTGCCTCCGCATTTTCCATGCGGATTGCACCCTCTGCCGTGAAAGGAAGGGTGACGACTGCAATGGTAAGCGCCCCCTCGT
>JBFFLM010000148.1:0-4372 GCA_041554835.1 Methanogenium sp. | reverse complement strand
TTGCTGATTCTTCGTCTGATTGGCGTTTTAGTTCTTTTATCAGGCTTCCCAGGTCCTGTGCCGACGTTCCAGCAGGTTCCGTTGGCGAAGATTGTGGCGGTTCCGGATAACTCTCAGGAATCTTCTCATCCTTTGTGATCTGCTCAGTGGACTCTTCGGGGGCGATATTAATCGTTTCGTCGGCAGAATCCTCCAGACCTCTGGTCACTCCGCCAATGATATCCCCGACATTTTTTTCCACATCCGATGCTTGTGTTTCATCCTCAGATTTTTTTGTGAAGCCCTTTATCCCTTTGAAAAGTGAATTCTTGTCATTCATTCATCCCACCTCCGATTTCAATAATTGTTTCGACCCGGGGGTCATTGAATTCAATTCTGAACTTATGGATTTTTTGATCACGGTCAACAACAATGCAGTCATAAATTCCGTTTACCAGTTTAAATGTCACATTCCCTTCTTTGCCGGTTAATTCACTCAGGAGCATCTGGCGTCCCTTCCTGATTGAGACCCTGACTCCCTGCTTGGGCTGATTATTCTCCAGGATAATCAGTTTTAATGCCCCCCTTGTGATTTTGGCACCGCCGATTGTTGGAATATCATCAAGCTGTGATCCATGAAGATGCCCTTTATCATAGATTCTGCACCCTGCTGCGACCGATTCTGCATAGCGACGGTCACACACATAGACCTTAAATTTGCTGTCTTCCTTGCAGAGATAAATCGCTTTGTCTCCAAAAAGATTCCCTTCGGAAGCCATGAGGGCTGCACCCTCCGGTTGACCGCCAACAAATATCAGAAGGAACTGTTTATCCTTGTCCGATGAAACTGCCAGTCCGGACCTCCCTGAAGCCTTCATTTTGCTTATCAGGTCATCGGTTCCGTATTCTCCTGCATATTTCGAATTTTCTATGACAACTCTGATATGATCCTCGATCTCCATCTAATCACCACACCCCACCGATACCATTTATATCCTTCAATTTTTTATTTAATATATTTTTGCCAATCAATGGGCAATTTTCCGTCTCATCTCTGCTATGTTTGTCCTTCAAATCCCCCATCCGTCTATGCATGATTACTGAACTCCTTTTATTACGAGCCGGATCAGTCCCAGATTTGCATTGGTGGTCGTGAGTACGCAGATGAAAAGATCCCCGAATGGAGCAAGAATGAATTTTGCTTCAGATGTTTCAAGGATGATCTGATTTAAAGTACCAATACCCAGGTCACCAGCAATTCTGCCTCCCGCCCGATGGAGGTCTTCGGCTATAGCTGCAACCTTTTCAAAATCGCCCTTCCCCTTGGAATGGACGGGAAATCCTTCGAAGAAGGCTGCAACGGCCAGTACTCCGGGCTGTTTTAGGATCTTTTCAAGTTTCTGATCTTCGGAAAGTTCGACTTTCTCTTCCGCTGGCAGTGTCGGGTGATCTACCAGCCATCTCTGATTTATGGCATGGATTACAGCATCGCGAAGTTCTGTTTCCGAATAGGCAAAAATCTCAAAAATGAATTTCGGGGATTTCCTGAAGAATAGTATCGCGTCATTTCCCTGGTAATCACCGTCTTCAGATGAGAAATACCCTATTGCAGGAATCCCATTTTCCATAATGAGATATCCGTACCCCATGTCCGAATAGGCCTTTACCCCGACAACAATTTGTCCGGTATATTCGGACAATTCAGCGAAAGGGCACTCGAGTTTTGCTATACGTTTTCCATCAGGAAGCATGGGCATCACAATGCAGCGATAATTCGTTCTCTGTTCTTTTTCAGCTCATACCGGATACGTCCGATATTCACTTCTTTTTCAGCCACTATGGCAATTAGTTCATCCTCTGAGAGGGGGGAGAGAAGTATTGGGCCGTTTTCAAGTTCTACGAGCATCTGGATCATCTCCCCTTGTCCGAGTTCTGCTCCCATTGCTTCTGATGTACCCATGCCGGTTGAAGCCATTGCTCCCAGTGCCTCTGTGTCAATATCTCCTTTCTCTGCGCTCTCAATAACAAATCCGTCACGCCCGACGACAACTGCGGCCTTTATGCCCTCAAGCCTGAGAAATTCTCCTAATATTGCTTTTAACATCACCAACACCTCCTTTTTCTAAATCCTTTTTACAGACATATTATGGTTTCTTCGTCGGACAATCTCAAATTGTAGCGGCATCTGCCCTATAGCGTGGGTTGCACAGGATATGCAGGGATCATATGCCCTGATCACCATCTCAATCTGGTTTTTTGCACTTTCCGAAATCTCGCCGTTTTGAATGACTTTACGGGCGACATCTTCCACGCCACGGTCCATCGCCCAGTTATTCTGGCACGTTGCAACAATGAGGTTGCATTTTTCTATGAATCCCTCCTCGTTTACGGTGTAGTCATGAATGAGGGTTCCACGCGGAGCTTCAATGATACCAACGCCCCTGCGGTGCACCACTTCGTCGACCGGTGTCCTGATGGTGTCGCCGGTAATGGATGGGTCTTTTAGAAGAGCAACCGCCCGTTCTGTTGCTGCCAAAAATTCAATGTATCGTGCAGGATTATACGCAAGGGTCGTCTGGACCAGTCTGCCAAATTTGTCCCGGTATTCATCCAAGGCCTCATCCGCATGTGGTGTGCCCATTGAATCTACAATATTCAGCCGTGCGAGGGGGCCAACACGATAGTAATTGCCATCGGTTAATCTGGTGAATTTCAGATATGACCAGCTCTCAGAGTACTCCTCTACGTGCTGAAGGTATCCTTCATTGGTAAAGGTCCCTGCCCGAGAGCCAGTGGGCGACATGATCTGTGGCGTACCTTCACAGACGGAAAATGTACCATTATTTGAAAGACCCATGAATGAGGAATCCACAGCTCCGAACGAGAGATCGGTTTTGTCAAGCAGATCTCTTGCCATTCCCCAGCATTCTGTTGCAATGGCAAGTGATGCTTCTGCCATTGTAAGGAGTTCTAAACGTTGCTGCTCTGAAAGAGTGTGTGAAATACCTCCGGGAATGGCAGAAGAGGGATGAATTGGTTTTCCCCCGATTGCCTCGTTCAGTCGCTGGCCGAATTTTCTGACTTCTATTGCCTTTCTGGCTATTTCCGGAGATTTTTTGACGAGGCCGATAATATTGCGTTCCTCTTGCGGGACCTCATGGCCAATGAGAAAGTCGGGCGCAGCGAGCATGAAAAAGTGAAGCGAGTGGGAATGAACGAACTGCCCGAGCATTAATAGTTCCCTGAGTTTTTGTGCCGTTGGAGGAATAGTGGCGCCGTAAATATGGTCGCAGGCTATTGCCGATGCGATATGATGGGATGTAGGGCAGATTCCACATATTCTCGGGGTGATTCTTGGTGCCTCCTCAACTGCGGCTCCGATCATGAATTTTTCGAAACCTCTCAGTTCCACAACATTGAAATGGGCGTTTTCAACCCCTCCTGCCTCATTCAGGGCAATCCGTACCTGTGCATGCCCTTCTATGCGGGTGACGGGATTGATACAGATATCTTTCATCGTTTTCCCCCTTCGGAAATGAGTTCACGTATCTTTGAAATTTGTTTGTCCTCCATCACTTCACTTCCCATCGTAAATGCATACATGGTGTGGCTGACGTCATAGAATTGCTCGGCAATCTTTTTTTCAGGGATATCAGTTAAATCTGCGATGCGCCTGACCATTAGATTGTAAATGTCCCTGCACGGTTCACGGAGAATATCGAGTGAAGGACCGTTACACCCATGGCACGGAACATTATTTTTCGGACATGATGCCCCGCATCCGCAGAAGGTAACCGGCCCGAGACAGAGATACCCCTGGCCCAGAAGGCACTTTCCGGGAACCGGTTCTCCGACGTGCCGTCTACGAAGGGACCACTCGGTGACCTCGCCCATCTTCCGGTCACATTCCGAACAAACCGATTTTCTTGACAGGGTGATCTTATCCCCCGTAATCAGCGGGAGGATGATCTCTTTTAGGCGTGCCTCCTTTGGTGGGCAGCCGGGAATATAGTAATCGATCTTTACCATATCACCAACGGCAAAGACGCGATAGAGAAACTCCGGCACCTCATCGGGTATGATACCGGTTTCGTCCGTTGTTTCCACCCCATTATAGACCTCGCTAAAAATATCCTCTCTGCTATGGGTCATGGAGAGGCCGGATACTCCTCCGTAACAGGCACATGTTCCCAGGGCGACAAGGGTTTTTGCTTTTCTTCTGATGGTTTTGAGGCGTTCCTGATTCTCCTCATTTCTGACCGCACCGGTTACAAAAGCGATGTCGATGTCATCAGGAGGTGTTTTGACATCCATAATGACAGGAGAATACACGATATCTGCCTTTTCTAAGACGTCAAGGATCACTTCATGGAGGTCAAGCACTGCTATTGTA
>JBFFLM010000147.1:0-4408 GCA_041554835.1 Methanogenium sp. | reverse complement strand
GAGAAAAGAGATGGCCTTTGAGACACTCGCGGTCCTCGCAGGCACGGCAGACCTCGGGTCGGTCATGACCGGAGTGCAGCTCTATACCTTTGCCATCGTAAGCGTCCTCTTCGTCCCCTGTGTCTCGACGATTGCCGTCCTGTACAGGGAAATGGGCCTGAAAATCGCCCTGATGGTCTCGGCATACACCCTTCTGCTCGGTATGGGGATTGGAACCCTCATCAACATACTCGTCACCGTCATCTAAGCAGCAGAAGGATTTTTCATCTCCTGTTCCCTTCAGGAATGAGGAGAACCGGTAATGCCAGACCAGCCACCTCTGATGATCGTACTTTCCACTGCCCCCGAACATGCGGCGTTTGATATCGGCCATGCCCTTCTCAATGAACGCCTGGTAGCCTGTATCAATCTGATCCCGGTCCGTTCGATGTACTGGTGGGAGGAAAAGTTCTGCACGGAGCGCGAGCTCCTGATGGTGATGAAGACCACCCCCGAAAAATTCACGGAGGTGGAAGAGCGGATCTGTGTCCTGCACCCGTATGACGTCCCGGAAGTAATCGGATTTCCGGTATCACAGGGGGCGCAGCAGTATCTCAACTGGGTGCTTCAGAGCGTCGCTCCGGACGGACCCGGCGACGTCGCCTGAATATCCACCAGTTCAAGGGTATAGATCAGGTCCTTTCCGGCATAGGGATGGTTGGCATCCACGACGATCTTGGTTGCCTTCACCTCCTTCACCGTTGCATGGGTCTTCTGACCGGAAGGAAGCGTGATGACAATGATCTCTCCGGGAAGGGGGTCCTTTTTCAGTGAAATGGATTTCTTCTTCAGGGAAAATACCAGCTGTTTTCTGTACTTTCCGTACGCCTGGTCTGCATTCATCCTCACCGTGTATACATCGCCCGGAGACAGACCGATAAGGGCATCCTCAAAGAGGGGATTGATCGCCCCTTCTCCGATGATAACCGTCTTCGGTTCACCGGGACGGGACGATTCGAGAAGAGTACCCTCCGTATCGGTTGTGGTAAAATGCACCCTGACCGTATCACCATGACGGGCTTTCGCCCCGTTCTGTGCGCCTGTCATTCGTCCCTAATTGCCGGATGCGGCATTCTTGGTGAGCCCGACCAGTTCGATATCGAAGTTCAGGTTCTGTCCTGCGAGAGGGGAATTGAAATCAACCATGACCGTTGTTTCATTCACCGACACGATGATAACGTGATAGTATCTCCCGTCCATTGTCAGGGTGTATTCATCATCTGGTTGAGGAGCCGTCTCATTTCCAAAATCTTCACGCGGGAACGGGCGTATCAATGTTTCATCGGGCTGTCCATACGCCTCTTCGGGCGTCAGGTGAATCGTCTTGGTATCACCCAGCGCCATCCCGACCACCGCAGCATCGAACCCGGAGATCATCTGCCCGGCCCCCACCTCAAATGAAAGAGGCTGCCCACGGTCATATGAACTGTCAAACTCCTCTCCGGAATCAAGGTAGCCACGGTAATGAACCTGAACAGTATCTCCGTCCTCTGCAATCGGCCATGCCTCCGCCCCATTCTCCTGTGTGGTGCACCCTGCAGCCACAAGTGCAAGGGCAATCACAAGGCCCAGCACCATCCATGGTGAACATCGTGATATACGGTCTTTCATACAATCTCCTCGTATTAATCTCAATTGAAACGCCGCCTTTCGGCCGTGGTCATCCATTACGTGGGACACACACTTTCTTGAAGGTATGCCACCTGTTCGGCATGTCTTCCTCCGAACGCGGGGGACAGTCCGGCACGCTCATTCCGGCACACATGCCGGATTCAACAGAACAGACATCTCCTCCCCCGACAAACCGATAGCCGCAAGAGCACCGATGATCCCGTTCCCTCCGGCAAGAAGGATGGAGCTGCCGGTTGCAATGGCAATCGCTTCCTCATTTTCTATGATCTCTTTTCGTGCCCGGAGCCCGTAGGTGCGCAGCGGTCCGGGAATGGTAAACCCGGTTTTGATCGCAAGGCCCCATTGTGGTGAAAGCGACTGCTTCCGGACAAACCGCAGGGCACGTTCAATAACACGTTCCACCTCTTCCGGACGGACTGCTATCTCGATAAAACTGCAGGAATTCCCGGTTGTACAGATCCCGGGATTCGGCAGGAGCATCGCCACCTTATGCCCGATAGGAAAAACCCCTCTCATCTTTCCAAGGTACTGGAGAAGCCCGAGTGCAAGAGCGAAGGTGGCGCCTCCTTCTGCACTATCGGTATCATCCACCCCGATGATCAGGTGCGTAAGGGCACGTGTTACCACCTCCCCCTCAGCAATACCCCCGGACTTCCTTACACGGACATCGCAGACGCCTTCCGCCATTGCCATCATATCGGTAAGAGAGTATGCCGGACCTCCGATGCTGTGGATGCGCTGGATGATGAACCCGTTTTCCCGCCTCACCCCTAAGACGCCCACCGCAGGGAGAGGATAGAGCCCAATCTCTGCATCCGATTCCCGTATACGTGCATATTCCACGAGAAGCCGGCCGTCAAGACCGATTTTCTCTATCGCCCCGACGGCACTTTTATGATGAAATGCACAGAATGCAGCACACCCGGTGCTCATGCACTGGTGAAATATGGCAACCCTGTCCCCGTCCACCGTCGTGAAGATACGCCGGCAGGAAGGCGACAGTTTTTCACTCACGGCCTGGTATTTCGCGGGAAACCGCCCCTTCTTCTCAGCTTTTACAACGACGCACTGCTCGCCGATGAGCCGGGAGACCCAGTCCTGAACTGTACTCCGGGGAATTTCCAGGGCCTCGGCAATATCATTCACCGTAAAATAGCCGTGTTCGAGGGTGAGATCCCTCATGCTGTTCAGAAGTTCCCTTCTCTTCTCAAGAACGCCTGCCATGGCAATCACGAATGAAAAGGAGATCAGAAATCACCGCGCTCGCGGTCTCAAGGGAACCGGCCCCTTTTCCTATAAGGGTGATCTCCCCCGCCATTTCCGTATCAATGGCCACTGCATTCAGGGTCTCCTCGACGACCAGCGGATGAGACTTGGGAATAATCCTGGGGGAGACCCTCAGGACATCTTCCGCGGGGATGATCTCTCCAATAAGCCGTATGGTAAGATCCTGTTCTTCGGCAAGTGCGATGGCGGCGGTGGTCACTCCGTCAATCCCGGTAATCTCGACATCATCCAGGGTCTTTTCCATCCCCCACACGGCATTTGCAAGAATCACGAGTTTGATTGCGGCATCGATCCCTTTGACATCATAGGTGGGGTCCGCCTCCGCATATCCCAGTTCACGTGCCTCCAGGAGTGCCTGCTGGTAGGTAAGCCCTTCCTCGGCCATCCTCGTCAGAATATAATTACATGTGCCGTTAAAGACGCCATACAGCTTGGTGATGGTATTTCCCGCAAGACCCGATTCAATCGTATGCATAATCGGAATTGCACCGCAGACCGTTGCCTCATAGCGCAGATAGGCCCCGTGCTCTGTTGCAAGCCGGTGGAGCGACTGGTAATCGAGCGCAACCGGCCCCTTGTTTGAGGTGACCACACTTTTCCCACGGGAAAGCGCTTCACGAATATACCCGAGAGCCGGTTCACCGGTCTCGGCATTTGTCGGCGAGACCTCGATTAAAATATCATAGGCATCCGAGGCCAGAATCTCGGCAGCACCAACCCCGGGAGTCCCGCACATCCCGGTCCGCTCCTTCTGCTCAAGCATCGATGCAATATCTATTCCCGACGGTTCGATACAGCCACTTTTCGAATCGGCAACGGCCGTCAGGGTAAATCCGAGATCCTGCTCCATAACGGCCCGTGCGATCCCTTTGCCCACCGAACCGAGTCCCAGCATCGCTATTCTCATCAGACATCCTCCAGTGGTTCGATAATTAAAAATTCCTTCTGACGCGCCACATCCCTCAGGATGTCAAGGGCGCGATTGATATTGACAAGGCTGTCGGATTTTATCGTCATCTTCGTCGAGGAAGGCTCATTGATGGCAGGCATGATCATGGAAAGGGCGTGGACCTCCGCAAACCCGGTCGAATCAATCTTGTCAATGGTATCGCTGATGTCGGTATGGATGAGATGACCAATCAGGATCACCGAACGCCTGACAAGCAATCGTTCCTCGCCAATCCTGAGGACATTGACCCCGCGCTGCTTAAAACTCGTCAGCAGTGGTTCAAGTGATCCTTCGGGAATTTCGCAGAGAATCTGTACATCGAGAACATCGCTTTTGACGGCGGGGTCACGTTCATGGATAACCGAGAGTATATTGCCGCCAATTTCCGATATCGGCTGAATGACCGAGACGAGTTGCCCCGGAGAATCCTTCATCTCGAGTTTCATCGACACCTGCACATTTATCGCATCCTGAAAGTACTTCAACCGTGAACGAGATAAG
>JBFFLM010000146.1:0-4443 GCA_041554835.1 Methanogenium sp. | reverse complement strand
CTGTTACCAAACTGGTAGGGGAGAATGTATTGGACAAACTCGCGGTAGACCTCTTCGGCAGGCTCGGGACCCGACGGCGGCGGGGCTTCAAAGTGCGCTTTCACCTGTGGTGGCGCATGCTGCCAGACAGGACGATCCCGTAGCGTCTCGAGATAGTCCATGACGTCATCCAGCATACGGTGGCCAAGGGCACGCATGGACTCCCATTCTTCCGGATCCAGTGTTTCTTCATACCGTTCTTCAATCTGTGTGTTCATGATTTTCCGCCTCTTGAAATGTCGTTGACAGGATACCTCTGCCTGAAGGCAGCCTCGCGACACATATCAACGGATATATAGTCCCCTTTGGATACAGGGGTTAATAAAAAGAGTGCCGGGAGACGATATCACCGAAATCGCTCAGGGTGCAGGAACGGGGAGTACGAGGCCATCCTTGCGAGGAACCTCGTACCCCCGCATCGTCTTATCGGAGTAGCCCACTTCCCCGCTGGGAATCGTTGAGATCCTTTGGCCCATCGATGCTCGAGGCGAACAGGGTTCCCGTCCGGGACCAGGAAACACGAAGGAGTTATTATTGGTATAAGACAATTTGTAGCTATTGAACACAAAATAAGCAGGTAAGACACTACCTGAAAATATCACGGCCACCTGACACACTCACGCCCGGGAACATGATACATCACGAATCTCTCCTGGATTCAGGAGCCTTAAACAGCTCGATTTTCAAAAAAAACATATAATAAGGAAAATCCCATGCAAATAGCCAGACTGCCGGAGATGACAGAAGCTCCCCGGCTCTATGAAAAAGGCACGGCAAGTATGTGGGAGGACGACCACATATCCGGACATCTTCTGGAGATGCATCTCAATACGGATATTGATGCCGCAAGCAGAAAGAAATCTGCAATTGAAAGAACCGTACAATGGATAGCGTCGCACCTGCACGGAGGGCAGAAACGCATCCTCGACCTCGGCTGCGGTCCGGGGCTGTACTGCGAAATGCTGGCAAAAGCCGGTCACCGGGTAACCGGAGTGGACTATTCACAGCGATCGGTTGCCTATGCACAGCAGGAGGCCGCCCGGAAGGATCTCGACATCGAATATCTTAACGAGAATTATCTTCACCTTTCCTTCGAGGACCGGTTCGATCTCGCGATGATGATCTACTGCGACTTCGACGTGCTGATCCCTGAAGATCGGAACCGGCTCCTGCAAAACGTCTACCGTGCTCTCAGACCGGGAGGGCTGTTTATCTTCGACACCCTCAACACGAAGGCACCGGGGAGGATGAAGGTCCCCAGCAGGTCCTGGGAGGTTGCCGAACGCGGGTTCTGGAAGAACGAACCGTACCTGGCACTCTCGGAAACATTCCATTACGCTGAGGCGAACGTCATTCTTCAGCAGCACGTTGTCTGCTCGGAACCGGACAGAGAGTCCGTTTACCGCTTCTGGACGCATTACTATGATCCGGAGACTCTTACTTCCATCCTTGAGGAACAGGGCTTTTCAGAGGTCGCTTTTTACGAAAGCCCGTTGCCGGACGATGGTGACGGAGCGAACGAGATGGTCACGTTCGTTGTAGCACGAAGGGAGTGATGACCTGGAGAGGAATGGCCTCTCCTTTCTCCTCTTTGATAACGGCCCTCCGCACATCTTCCGCCGGGTAGCAGGCATCCCTCGTTAAATTTGGGGGCGCGATGGAGACCTACTCTCCCGAAGCGGTTGCATCAACAAGCTTTGTCACGCAGGTACGGCCGGGCTTACATGTACAGAAGCGATACTTCGATGCGGCTCGGTCCTCAGGGATAGAGAACGGGGCGGCTGGCGGGGCTCCTTGTGCGAGGCTCTGTTCAACCGTGACAACATCAAGGTGAGAGTCGCCCTGCGAGTCCGAACACGGGAATAAGTAATCCCTTCTATTCTTCCCCGATATCCTCATCCCACAACTCAGGACTGGCGGTGATGAATTCCCGCATCATCCCTACGCATTCCTCATCGTCCAGGATGACCAGCTCCACGCCACGGGACCGGAGATACTCCTCCGGGCCCTGGAACGTTTGGTTTTCCCCGATCACGACCCGGGGAATGTTATAGAGTAGGACGGCCCCGCTGCACATATCACACGGGGAGAGGGTCGAATACAGCACCGCCCGGCGGTAGTCCCGTGCCTTCAGGCGGCCGGCATGTTCCAGGCAGTCCATCTCGGCGTGGAGGACGGCGCTCCCGTTCTGCACTCGCCGGTTGTGCCCTCTGCCGACGATGGTGCCGTCGATCACCAGTACCGCACCGATGGGAATGCCGCCTTCGTCCAGTCCTTTTTTGGCTTCTTCAATGGCGGCCTGCATGAATTCATCCTTTGACGTAGCTCCCATAGTTAGAACAAGGACTGGTGGATGTTGAATATTGCGGTCTTCCTTGATCTGTCTCAAAGAGGAGAACTCACCTGGAAGGGGAGTGGATAAGCTTTTATAGCATCTTCGTCTTTGGAAGTCACTATGAGCGAGTTCATAGACGTATGCAGCACCCTCGACGTCCCGGACGGTTCGTTGAGAAAATGTGAGATTGGCAGCCGTGAGATCCTCCTCGCCAGGGTCGGGGATCGTTACTACGCCGCTGACAATCGCTGCCCCCATATGGGCGGGGATCTCTCTCAGGGGACCCTGGAAGGAACTATTGTGACCTGCCCCCTCCATCACTCTCAGTTTGATCTGAGCGATGGGCGCATGCGCCGGTGGACCGACTGGTCTGGGATCAAATTATCAGCAGCGAAACTACTCAAGGCCCCGCGACCCTTGAAGAAACACGAGGTGAAAATTGAGGGGGAGCGAATCCTCGTCAGATTAAGCGAATGAGGAAATGGTTCGCTGTAGAATTTGTCCGATGATAATCATTTCAGGGTATGATCCGGAGAGAGAATGAAGCCATATTGTAATCCTTGTGACAACACGGTTACGAACCCCCCGACCGCAGGGGAGGGCTTCGATCTTCGTACATTCTGGCGCATTCTGCGAATAGAAGGGCTCATTCCTTTTACCGGGTGTGCAATTCTCATCGGATTTGTCGTTACCCTCTGGGAAGTCGGGTTTCAAGGCGCCGACTGGGAATTGTTCGTTCTCGCGGTTGTCGCAGCTCTTCTCGTCCACATCGATGCCCACATCTGGAATGACATCATGGATGTGGAGGTCGACCGGCATGAGAAGAGCGAGGAAACAAGGCGTAACCGGCCCCTCGTATGCGGATGGGCCACGGTTGGCGATTACCGGAAGATGTCCGGGATTATCACGTGCCTGGTGGTGGTCCTTGCCGCGTACCTGACGACGCAGCGGATCTTTATCCCGTTACTCTTCACAATCGGCTTCTTTTTCGATTATGCCTATAATCATCCCCGCATCGCTCTCGCGTACCAGCCCTATACCGAATGGTACATTTTTCCCTGGCTGGTAGTCGGCGTAACGGTAACCGTCGTGTATGCTGCGACCGGTATATTTTCTCTCCTGGCCCTTATCCTGTCGCTGTTGCATGGTCTGACGGTGACCTGTTTCGTGGTATCGATGATGCGCCGTGATGTCAATTCCGACCGGTTGGGGGGAAAAAATACCTCTTCCGTGCAGCATCCGGAGCTGCCGCACTCGACGATATATGGTATCGTTACCCTGCTCGTGTCATTCCTGATGCTCTACCCTCTTTCGAACGTTCTTGGAAGTATGGAGCTTTCGTATATCCTCATCCTCACAACGGCCGTCATCGCAGGGATCAATACCGTGTACGGGGCACGAATTGATCAGCTCTGCACCCGTGCCTTATACTCCGTCTATCCCGATTTCGAGTTGAGAGCAAACAAACTCATGCTGCAGCAGGTGGGAGCATCCCTGGTGCATGCAGTGGCGGTTACCGTCATTTTACTGACGTTTTTGGTGATATCATGAATGTTGCAATTGCGGGTGCCGGTATCGCCGGCGGGTACCTGGCGGGGCTTCTCGAACAGAGAGGAATCTCAGCGGATGTCTATGATGACCGGGATCATGCCACCAGCTGTAAATGCCGCTCGTGTGGGTGGGGGGTGCCGATGGGCATCAACACATATCTCACTGGTGTCGGCCTCGATCTGAATGACTACCTCATCGAACCCATGTCCCCGATGAATTTCGACGGCCTTTCCGCCGCGACCCCCCTGTGCACTATAGATAAACCGAGGCTTATCCAGGATTTCACACAAGGCACCGGAGTGAAGCGGCAGAACCTGGAGCCGGAGAAGGCAGAGGACTATGATATTGTGGTGGATGCGACCGGTATCACGCGGGCTCTCCTTCCTCCCTGTCGGTCTGATCTGACACTGCCGACCCTGCAGCACAGGGTAAGCGTGGAATCCAGCGGAAACGAGCGCCTGGGAGCAGGGGTGTACGGGAACCGGATACCCGGCCTCGGGTATTTGTGGATCTTCCCT
>JBFFLM010000145.1:0-4467 GCA_041554835.1 Methanogenium sp. | reverse complement strand
CGTGCGTCGTCGGCGACGGTGATCCTCATCACCCGCCGCCCTGACGACCATCTCCGCCGGATGCTGCCCTGGGCGACGACCATTGTCCGCATCCGCGGCCCGGAGACGACGGAGCAGGGGCCGCACCCCGCCGGACGACGGGGGAGGCCCCATGCACCCGTGGATCTTTGATGTTGGCACCCGTCGCGGTACCATCGAACTCTGGGCAAAGGAGGACGGCCGCACCGTCCGCACCAGCGAACCCTTCTCCCATGCATTCCTCGCCGCCTTCGACGACCCGTCCCGCCACAGCGATCTCATCGACGACCTCACGGACCGGTATGGGGCAGCACCGTGCCGGTTCAGGACGGTCTACGGGGCGCATGACGGCTACCGCGTCCATGCAGGCGCCTCCGTTGCCGAAGCCCTGGAAAAGCAGGCGGGCTATGGCGTCCACCTCTACAATGTCGACGTGCGGACCGAACAGCTCTACTTTGCACAAAACGGGCGGACGCCGTGCAGTGCAGAAGAGGGGGCGCCGTTTACCACCGAACGTGACCATCCGCTCACCTCCCTCCGGGTACGGCCGGGGGAGCTGCCGGGCCGGGGAGGGCGGCTGGATGCGGTGACCGTCACCGGCACGAGGTGCCGGGAGATCAAAAGCAGAAGCACGGTCCGGGTGGTCGAGGACCTCTTCGCCGCCATCCGTGACGAAGACCCGGACATTCTCCTCTTTCACGGCGTGGACGGGTGGGCGGACACCCTCCTTCGCGCCGGGGAGAAAGCAGGCATCCCGCTCGGGCTGGGCCGGACCGGGCGCTACCGCACCCTCGGGGAGAAGTCCTACATCAGCTACGGCCAGATGATGCACCGTCCCTCGGCGGTCATCCCGGAAGGACGGGTCCTCATCGATACCGATGCAAGCTTCATCTACCGGCAGGGGGGCCTCGAAGGGGTCTTTCTCGCCTCCCGCCTCACCGGGCTCTCCCCGAATCTCACCAGCAGGTTCTCCCCCGGCACCATCGTCTCACGCTACGAGATTTCCCGGGCGCTTGCACAGGGCATCGCCGTTCCCTTCCGGAAGGCCGATGCGGAGGCGCCGCGGTGCTGTGCGGACGTCCGGCTCGACTACCGCGGCGGGACCATCCTCCAGCCCGACCCCGGCATCCATGCAGCGGTGACCCAGATCGATTTCACCTCTTTTTACCCCTCGATCATCGTCCGGTACAACATCTCCCCCGAAACGCTCGCCCACCCGGAGAAGGCGGGCTTTCTCCCGTCCGTCATCGAACCGCTCCTGCACTTCAGGTACCGGACAAAACAGCTGAAGAAGGCCGACCCGGCCTATGCGGGGATGGATGCCATCCTCAAATGGATGCTGGTCACCTGCTTCGGGTACACCGGGTACAAGAATGCAAAGTTCGGGAGAATCGAGATGCACGAGAAGATCACCTCAATCTCATCGGAGATCCTCACGTCGGTCATGGACATGGCCGAAGCGATGGGCTATCCCGTCCTCCACGGCATCGTCGACTGCCTCTGGGTGCAGGGAGCAGAGGCGGGGGAACTGAAGGCCGCCATCGAAGAGGCAACACGGATCCCCACTGAAGCGGAGGTCTACGACTGGATCGTCTTTCTCCCCCAGAACGACGGGAGCGGGTCGTATTCGAACTACTACGGCAAACTCACCGGCGGCGGGATGAAGATGCGCGGGGTGATGGCACGCAGGAAAGACACCCCCCCGTACATCAGGGAGATGCAGGAGGCGTGCTTTGCGGTGATGGAACACGCACGGACGCCTGCCGCACTTGCTGCCTGCAACAACGATGTCGTAGCGGTATACCGCCAGTACCGGGAAGGCCTCCTTCACGCATCCCCGGAGGCATTTGTCATACGCCGGCGCCTGTCGAAGATCCGGTATGAGAAGAGCTGCCTCTCCGCAGGTGCTGTGGCGGCATACCGGAATGCGGGAATTTCCCTCTCCCCGGGAATGGAAGTCGAATACGTCGTCCGTGATGCGGCGCGGCATGCCGTAGACCCCGCATGGAAGGCGGGGCCACCCGACTATGCCTATTACGAACAACTGCTGCGAAAGGCGTGGACCGAGATCGATTTCGCCTTCTCGTGCCTGAAGCAGGGAAAAGAGGAGAAGGGGATTAATCAAAGAGGGGGGGGTATCCGCCCCCGTAGTAATCAGGATAGGTGTACGACGACAGAGGGATTGTTCCGATTCTCTGGTCAGGTTCATTGAGGTCACTCATCACAATCCGTGACGGGGAGATGGTGTACAGGGCGTCCTCGATGAAGATGGATCGCCGGACAGCGTCCCGGTACCAGCCGTACCCCGCCTTCTCATCGCTGCCGTCTCCCTGATTCACCCGGCCCTTGAGGATGAACCCGTTCTCCGGGGTCACGGTGAAGACGTAGGCCCCTTCCCGGTAATCCGTCGTGTAGGATGCGTACCCGTTTTTATAGACCGGCACCTGCACGACCTCGCTTACCGGGATGACCAGGAGATGCCGGGCGTAATCGAAGAGGAACGCCCGGTGGTCCCGGAGGGCCTCGGAATCGGTGCCCGCCATACCGATCTCGACCTTGTCGAGCTGCCGCGGGTTGTTCACATCGGCAACGTCGAAGAGCGCAAGTTTGAGGCCCTGGGTCGTCACCCCGCCCCACTCGCTCACTTCGGTCTCCTTGCCGATGCCGATGATATGCGTCGCATCATAGGGGTGCAGGTAGTCGGAGTAGCCGGGGATCTTCAGTTCGCCGAGCACCGCAGGGGTGGTGGGATCGGCGAGGTCGATCACGAAGAACGGGTCCATCTGTTTGAAGGTAACCATGTAGAGCCGGTCGCCCACAAAACGGGTGGAGTAGATGCGTTCGCCGGCGGCGAGACGTTCCAGTTTTCCCTTCTGTTCGAGGTCGGCGCCGAGCACGTAGACATTGTTGTACGTGGTCCATCCGGATGGGTGTGCAATGCCGTAGGTTGTTGCAACACGGAGGTTGCCCTGGTACTCGTCAAGGGAGAACTGGTTGAGAAGGGCCCCGGGAACATCTCCCGTTGCCTTGTAGGCGATCTCCCCGCGGTCCAGGCTGAAGCGGTGAATGATGGTCTCTTCTGTGGGACTACCGTCAACCTGCGTTCCGGAAGAACGGACCGGCCCATAGTCAATGCCCTTCGTGTACGCGAGGAACATGTTCCCCTGCGAGGCGTAGAGGGTGGTGTCATACCCCAGCAGGAAGGACTCCGCATCCAGCGGCTCGCCGTCCCGGATATCAAACGACATCGCGGTATGGTAGACATAGGACCAGTGGGGCGGCACCTCGGGAGCGTGCACCGGAGGAGCAAAGACGACGTCCGCACCTTCCATGACGAGCGGCATCGGG
This sequence comes from Methanogenium sp., assembly GCA_041554835.1. Lineage (GTDB taxonomy): Archaea > Halobacteriota > Methanomicrobia > Methanomicrobiales > Methanomicrobiaceae > Methanovulcanius. The sequence goes on along the minus strand of JBFFLM010000145.1, from coordinate 1,101 downwards.
ACCGGACTGTCGTGGTAGGAGACGGACTCACCGGTGATCAGATACACGGTGGTGCCAATCATCCGCCCGTCATAATATTGTCCGCTGACCGAGAGCGTGCGAAGAAGCTCGGGACTGCTCCGGTCCCGGATGTCATAGACCTGGACTCTGGTGAGCTCCCTTCCATAGGGAACCGGCCCCGCACTCCCTTCGGGGGTGTAGGAGACATTTTCATGCACGCGGGTAAACACTGCAATCCGGTTGTTCTCAAGGAATAGTTCCGAGGGAGTTCCCTCTATCGGTGTCCGTGAGAGAACGGCCGCCTTCTCCGCAGGATAGGCATCGACGATCACAAGGTCGCCGCTGTCGATGAGATAGAGGTATTTACCGTCGTTTTTTATGAAATCCGGTTCATCGACGCCGGCGACCTGCACATTGGTGGTCGAGTAGTCCGCACCGTCCGCCGAATTGATGCTGTCTGCAAGACCTTTGGTGGCCATAGGAACGGGTGCCGGCGCACCGGTGCCGGCCGCCTCATAGACGACCTCGCCGCGTGCCGCATCCTCCACCACCATCACCGGGTACTCGTACCATGCCGGTTCGGTCTGCCCGAGATACGTGTGCACCTCTTCGGCCGAAGAGAGAACGATCATGCCCGGGATATCGCTTGCCTCGCCGGGCTGTTCTGTTGTATAGAGGGAATAGCCGATGATGGCGGCAGCAAGAATTCCGCATACCGCAACGACTATCACCAGGGGGTTGTTGTGCATTTCCATTCACCATCCGATGGGCAACCCATCACTGATGATAGATGTATCTGAAACGGTAATTAATTATCTTTGACTTCAAATAATTTCGAAGCTATACAAAAAAATCAGGTTTGCCACCATATCATTCGATAGGACATCCCCACATGTCCCTCCCCGCAGCGGACCTTAGACTTCGATTTCAATTACTTCGGCATCAGGTGCATTTTTACGAATGCTTGCAATCCCCTTCATGCACGATGCCTTCGATGAATACCCCTGCCCGATTGCAATCGTCTGCCCGTTTGCCGCTTTTAATCTGAATCGATACTCCCCTGACCCGTCCCGATAAATTTCAAACTTCCCATGAGGCATT
>JBFFLM010000144.1:0-4473 GCA_041554835.1 Methanogenium sp. | reverse complement strand
TCCCTCTCACCTCCGAGGGCCTTGGCCAACCCATCATATCGACCCCCACCACATAGAGGAGGTCCCCCCTGGATGAGGTCGTGATGGATCTCAAAGACCATCCCTGTATAGTAATCGAGGCCGCGGACGATGCCAAAGTTCAGGGTATAGGCAAGGTCCTGCGAGTCGAGGATAGCGACCATCCGCTCGATGCGCTCTTTTTCGGGGACATCCCCGCAGATGGCAAAGGCCTCCGCCGGTGTCCGTGCCGTAAGAAGCGCCGTAAGCGGCTCTTCGAGATCTGCCCTGCCGCATTCTTCCAGGGCCGCTGCAAGCCCTTCGTAGTTCTTCTTGTCAAGAAGGGCCATCACCTCGCGGCGCAGATCCTCTGCGAGGTCCCGCAGGATATGCCGCATCGGGGCAAGGTGGCCGATATGCAGGTCGTAGGTGACGCCTGCGGAGCGGAGGATGTCATCGGCAAGGAGGATGACTTCGGCATCGCCCTCGGGCGTGTCGGCGCCGATGAGCTCCGCACCGAACTGCCAGAACTGGCGGTACCGCCCTTTCTGCGGGCGTTCGTAGCGGTAGCAGTCACTGAGGTAGCACCACCGGATGGGCCGGGAGAGGACCTTGGCTTCATTGACGAACATCCGAAGCACCGCTGCCGTCCCCTCGGGCCGCAGCGCAAGCTCACGCCCCCCCTTGTCCTGGAAGGTATACATCTCCTTCACAATGCCCGGTCCTGACCGGAGGGTATAGAGTTCCTGGTGTTCGAATGTGGGGGTGCAGATCTCCCGGTACCCCCAGCCCCGGGCGGCCTGTCGCATGACGGCCTCTTTCTGCCGCCGAAATTCCATCTCATCCGGTAAAAAATCGCGTGTCCCTCTGGGTTTTTGTAACATCGGTAAACTTCCTGTATTGTCTCGTTAGTCCTTCTTCTGAAGCGGTCGTGCGGTGCCCAGCAGTCTTTCGGCCGTGGTGGCATCCTTCCCGAACACCTTCTCTCGTTTCACCCGCCCCTGGATGTAGAGGGCCAGGAGAATGACGCCAAGGCCGAGAAATTCCGCCTGGGCAAGTGCAAAATATATTCCCAGAAGCCCGAGGGCGGTATAGAGAACCCCCATATAGGCCGCCTTGCGGTACCCGGGCAGTCCGGTCCGGTAAAATATTCTGGCATCCCTGAGCCAAAGGTAGGCTATCACCAGTGCTCCGAACACTGCGACATAGAGTAGGTAGGTGGTCGCCATGGCAATACGTAATTATTTATCGTAGACCAATATGATTATTATCAGCCATGAACCCCCACTCAACGCTCTCCGACATTCTGAAATCATTTCAATCCGGGGAAATTTCGCTTAGGGATGCCGAAATGGCCATTCATGGGCTCGAAATTGAGGAAATTGGGGATATTGCTCATTTTGATGCCGGAAGGCACATCCGGTGTGGGATGCCTGAGGTGGTCCTCTCAGAGGGAAAGGAACCCGGGCACCTGATTGCCATTGTCAACCGTGTGGTTGAAAAGAGCGGTCGCTGTATCGTCACCCGTCTCACGGAGGAGCGGTACGGGGTCCTGCGTCAGGCAGGAGCCGACAACGGGTACGCCGTGGACGAGCACCGGAATGCACGGATTGCCATTGCATCGAGGACGCCTGCGCCCGAAAAGAACCACGGGGTGGTGGGAATAATAACAGGGGGGACCTCCGATATCGGTGTCGCAGAAGAGGCCCGCATCATCGCCGAGGAGATGGGATGCACTGTGCATACCATCAACGATGTGGGGGCTGCAGGCATCCACCGCCTCTTTCCCGCTCTGGGAAAGGTGCAGGATGCCGATGTCTATATCGTTGTTGCCGGCCGGGAAGGGACACTCCCGACCGTGGTCGCCGGTCTCGTGGACCGGCCGGTGATAGGCGTTCCCGTCAGCACGGGGTACGGGTACATGGGAGAAGGGGAGGCGGCCCTTGCGAGCATGCTCCAGTCATGCGCCGTCCTCGCCGTCGTGAATATCGATGCGGGGTTTACCGCGGGTGCCTTCGCTGCACAGGTGGCAAGGGGGGCAGGACAGCATGAAAAATAGGGGTTTTTACATCGGGCGGTTCCAGCCCTATCACAATGGTCACCAGTCGGTACTGGAACGGATTGCACAGGAAGTCGATGAGATTGTCATAGGCGTTGGAAGTGCCCAGTTCAGCCATACGGGAAGCAACCCTTTCACCGCCGGGGAACGGGTGATGATGATCACCCGCGCCCTCGAAGACCTCGGCTGCCCCTATTATGTCATTCCCATCGAGGACATCCAGAGAAATGCCCTCTGGGTCGCCCATGTGCGATCCATATCGCCTCCTTTCGAACACGTCTTCACCTCCAACCCCCTGGTCGTCCGTCTCTTCCAGGAACAGGGCATCGACGTCATCTCCCCGGAGATGTTCGAACGCCACAACCTCAGCGGTACGGAGGTTCGCCGGAGAATGCTCGCCGGAGAGCGGTGGGAAGAGCTGGTCCCCCCGGTTGTTGCAGAGATAATCGAAGAGATCGACGGCGTCGCACGCCTGCGGCAGGTGACGAAGACCGACTGAGTACCAGGAGTGATGAGAATATGGCGGGATTCCTGAAATCGATATTCGGCAAAAAAGAGGAGACCCCCGGGCCCCTGGAGCTCGGTCTTGGGGAGGTCACGGCGTGGCTGGATGCCCGTGAACAGGACATTCACGGCGAACTTGATGCGGTGGTCCTTGCATCCCGTGAGCGGGCGCTCGTTGCCATCGCGACACTGAAGGCGCAGGTGGGCGATCTTGCCAGCCTGCAGCCACCGGCCGATCAGGTGATGAGCCCGAAGCTGCGCCGCGTCGTCGAACAGGGCATCCCCCGCTTTATTGCGGCGATGGAAAAGACCCTCGACACCAGGCTTTCAACGGTCCCCGGGGAGTACTACGACGACTGTGTCGGCATCATCGCCGGGACTGCAAAGAATATGAAGGGTCCCGGGCGCTACATTGCCTCGGTCTATCCCCGGGAGATGAAGGAGCTACGGGCGTCACTGGACATCATCGGAAGAGATGTCAATGCGCTCGGAAAACGCCTGGGTCCTGCAAGAACAGAGGAAGAGGCGATCGCTTCCGCCCGCGCTGCGGCATCGGCAATCGAAGCGGCTATCGCAGAATACACGCTCCTTGAGAAGAATGAAGCCGAACTGGTGGGAGTGATCGGGCGCGAGAACGCCGATCTCGAGGGGGCGCAGGAGACCCTCGCCGGGTTGATGGAAGGGGAGGAGAAGAAAGCCGCTGATGGTCTCGTCGCAGAGATCTCGGGTCTGGAGGAGAAGGAACGGGGGATTGCGGGGGAGTTCGAACAGCTCCGCTCCCGGTCTGCAAATGTCTTCAGGAAGGCCGTCCATGCCGCCGAAAGTGAAGGGGATGCGAAGGAGGCGGGGGCGATCGAAGCGTTCCAGGCGTCCCTGACCACTCCGGCGGCTATCGATCTTGAGGTGACGATCATGGAGTATCGTGCCCTCTATCCCGGACTGATGGCACTCATAAAAAAGCATGAGGGTATCATCAAGAACCGCGATGAAGAGGACCTCTTCTCCGACCCCGACCATTTCACCGCCCAGCTGAAGGCAGTTTTTGGGCGGTGGGAGGAGAACCGTGCACGACTGCAGGATCTCAGGAAGCGTCATGCGGCGACCGGGGTGAGCAGGCGCATTGGCGAGGCAGAGAAGGCGGTTCATGTCATTGAGGTACGAAAGGCTCTCGATGAAAAGCTCCTCTCCGAAGCGCGGGAGGCGATGGAGACACTGAAGGGCGAGATCCCCGCCCGTCTTGAAGACCTCCAGGCAATGCTTGCGGCCATCCGCAAGGAGGATGCCCCCGTCATTGTTCATGCCCCTTTCCCCTTCCCTGAACGTGAAGGGGCGCATGCGGATAAGTAGGCAACGTCTGTATGAGAGGATCGGATCATCGGCCGGATGGGGGTAAAAGCCCCTCTCTCCGGCCTATCGGGAACTATAATTCTATATCTTCCGGGGGCAACCTTTAGAGTCACTTCCATGAAGCAGGTAAACCTCACCGAAGGGAGCATCCCCCGTGGTCTGATGACGGTCGCGGCGCCGATCATCGTAGGCAATATCCTGCAGGGTCTTGTCGAGGTGGCAGACCTCTTCTTCGTTGGACGCCTTAGCCCCGAGGCCATTGCAGGGGTTGCCCTTTCCATCACCGTCATCTTCGTGCTGATGACGGTGGTCATCGGCCTGAACGGCGGGACGACCGCCTTTGTGTCCCGGTATTACGGGAAAGGCGACTATGATGGAGCGGGAAGCGTTCTCGTGCAGTCGCTTGCCATAGGGCTCGTCTTTGCCGTCCTGATCTCTGTCGTCGGCGTCCTGTGGGCGGAGGATATGCTCCTCCTCCTGGGTGCGGATGCGGTGGTTGCGGCAGAGGGGTCGGCGTATCTGACCGTCCTCTCGCTGGGCATTGCAGCGCTCGTGGAGTTCTGGAT
>JBFFLM010000143.1:0-4505 GCA_041554835.1 Methanogenium sp. | reverse complement strand
TGGGGCAGGCAATGTGACCGAACTTATTGATGCCGATTCGGTGGGGGTCAATGCCCTTCTTGCAGGGATTGCCCACGAGGCAGGCGCCGCGGTGATCTTCACCAGTGAACATTCGGACAAGACCCGCGGTTCCGTCGGGGAGATGCGGCGTGCCACCGAGATGATGGCCCTGATGGGGACCCGGCCCTACCCGAAGGACCTTGGCCTTGACCTGATGTGCATCAAGGAGAAACGGCGGCGGCGCGAACCGGCTATCCCGTATGAGCGTGAAATCCCCGCAGGGAAGGTCCCCGAAAACCTCGAATATGACCCCTACGGAAATGTGCGTATCGGTATCGCAGGCGGCAGGATCATCGCCGAGCACGACGGAACGGCGTATACCGGTAAGTCATGGGAAGAAGTGTTTCATGCCCTCCTGCAGCATGAATCCGTCTCACTCCTGGACCATGCTGCATATCTTGGAAAGGAGCTCTACAAGGCAGAGCTTGCAATGCGGTTCGGCCGGAGTTTTGACCAGGACGGGTCGTTCTGATGGTCTGAAGGGCGTGAAGGCCCAAAGATAGCGTGCGCTGAACAGTTCTCAGCGTCCGAAATTATGCACCGGGGGAAAAAGGGGGGGAGGTTCAGCCTTCCTTTTTTTGTGAATGAATGACCAGCGTTGAGGTCGGGCTGTTGGCCACCACCGATGCGCTGACGCTGCCGAGGATGAACCGCCGTGTCCATCCCTTGCCTGCCGACCCGAGAATGATAAGGTCCGCGTCTATCTCCTTTGCGTAGTCCAGAATCTCATCCTTCGGGTCGCCGATGAGCATGGTGCTTTTCATGAGCATCCCTGCCTCTTCTGCCATCTTATCGGCCTCGCCGAGAATCTGTTCCCCCTCCTTCTCGATGACCTCGAGCCGGCGGAGCGTGTTCGGGTCGGCAACACCTATCTGGGGGTCGACGATGGTCGGGGTCAGGGCCCCCGGGTCGACGACATAGATGGCAAAAATTTCCGATTCCCAGAATACTGCATTCTCGAGAGCCGTCTGGAGTGCGGCCCGGCTGAAGTCTGAGCCGTCATAGGCAACAAGGAGCCTTCTGAATTTCATGGCATCATCACCGGCAGATGATTGGTTGCCTGCGGGAAAATAGTTGCGCCCGCAGAGCTCTTTTGATCGTTGGCTGACAGGGATGAAACCTTAATCTGGCACTCTGCCAACATATATGACAGCAATGGCAGTTCGTGGCATCAGAAAAGACCTTCTTTCGACCCTCCTTGCGCTGGGGAAGAGCCAGCACCCCAATGAATTCATCGCAATTCTCCGGGAAGAGAGGGGGATCATCGAAGAGTTTGATCTCGCACCCGGCACCAGGGTGAACGAGTTTTCCGCATCTTTTTCCCCTGATATGATGCCCCTGGACACGCATGTGGCAGGCAGCGCCCATTCCCACCCGAACGGCGTGCTGTTTCCGTCCGATGCCGACCTGCGGTTCTTCGGCTCGGTCGGACGGTATCACATCATTGTCGGTCCCCCGTATACGGAGGATGCATGGCGGTGCTTCTTCCCCGACGGGACGCCTGCGGAACTGGAGGTCGTATCATGAAGCGGGTAATTGCAACCGGAACCTTTGATATCCTTCACCCCGGACATGTCTATTATCTCGAGGAGTCGCGGAGGCTTGGCGACGAGCTGCATGTCATCGTGGCGCGTGATGTCAATGTAAAGCACAAGCCCGCTCCTGTCCTTCCCGAAGATCAGCGCCTCTGCATGGTCCGGGCCCTCAAACCGGTCGACCATGCCCGTCTTGGAGATCTGGAGGATATGTTCCGGCCGATAGAGGAGATTGCCCCCGATGTGATCACTCTCGGTTTCAACCAGCATTTCTCCGAGGAGGCGCTCATCTCCGCCCTTGAGAGGCGGGGCATTGACGCCGAGGTCCGGCGGGTCGGGGCCTATAACGGGCCCGGCTATGCGGGGTCACGCCGGATTATGGAGCGTATCCTCGAGACCCGCTGTAAACAGAATGAATAACCGGAGATTTGTATGGAGGAAGAAGAAGTTCAGTATGATGTGGTCACCTGCCGTCACTGCGATGGTGCAGGATGTCTGTACTGTGGAAAGAAAGGAACGGTGGAGGTGCAGCGCCCTGCACGGCTCTGCCCCAAATGCAACGGTGACTGCTGCATTTATTGCGGCTACACCGGCTGGGACAAACCCCGCGGCAAATACGAGTGACCTTCAGGGTCCGGACTCCTGCCGATCTCCGGCGGAGTTCTTCTCTTTTTTCTTTATCCGTCTGCCTGCGAAGATGAGCAGGAGAATTGCTGCGATGATGATGGCGACGCCCGCCATTCCGGCGATAAGGCCGGTTTCGAAGAGTGCGATGATATAGCCCGCCGAGAGTGCGATGATGGATGAGGAGATGATCGAGCCTGCGGCGACACTGAGGATGACCTTCAGGGGGCTCATCCCGAGCATCCGGCCGATAATCGATGCCGCGACGCCGCCCGATCCCTCGAACGGCACCATGACAAAGAGGGCGAGGCCGATGGAGGAGAGGTGTTCGAGGGTGGGATACCGGTCGAATTCCTGCCGTCCGGAGATCATGAACTTCTCAATCCACGGGCCGAGAAGCGGGATTCTCAGGGCAAGCTGGAAGTTCCAGGTGATGAAGAGGGCACCGAGGACATCAAAGAGCGCAATCGAGAATGCTGCCAGCCACCAGGGGATTCCGGCGACCACCATCAGTGGGATGACCGATTCCTTGCCTGCGGGCGGGAAGAGGTAGGCAAGGCCGAGTGCACCGAATTTCCAGAAGAGGCCCGGTTCGAAGGCGATGTAGAGGATGACCAGATAGACGGTCAAAACGGCGAAGGGCAGGAGTGCGTAGATGACGTGCCATCCGTGATGGAGAGGGTCATGCCGCGCTTGCCATTTACTCTGTAATTGGCGGGATAGTTCCGGAGGAACTACCACCTGCCAGAGTTTCTTCAGTGCCCTCCTTACCATGATGTATGTACCTGTCTTGAGTGGCTGTGTGTTGTTCTATGGTATTTTCTTCCCGGCAATGACCTGCCAGGGCGCACTGCGTTCGATCAGCACCCAGTAGCGTTTCAGCTCTGCTTCCGCCCTTTTGGGGTCCGGGTAGTGGCGGGCACAGATCGCCCAGAAGGCTGGGGAATGTCGCATCTCGCGCAGGTGGGCGAGTTCGTGCACCACGATGTAGTCCTTCAGGTGGTCCGGGAGGGCAGAGAGCCTGAGGTTGAAGTTCAGGTTCCCGAGCGAGGAACAGCTCCCCCATCTGGTTCTCTGCCGCCGTATCGACATCCGGCCCGGGCTGACCCCCATCTCCGCCGAACGGTCCTGTATACGGTCTGTCAGGTCGGCCCGCAGGGTGCGGGTGAGAAATTTCCTGAACGCGGCCGGTGTCGTATACGTCGCCGCTCCGGCCTCCCGGTCAAGGGTACAGGAGTTCCCGCCGGAGAGGGAACATAAACGCCCGTCGATGAGCAGGTGATGTTCACAGCCGGGGCAGGAGGCAGCAACCCCCTCGATCTCGGAAGCCCGCTCGGCAATCCATCGGCGGTTCTTCTCCAGGTACGGGGCAGGGTCCACCCCGTGTGGTAGGGTGACCCGTATCGTCCTGTCGGGCCCTACCCGTATGGATACCCTGCGGACTTTTTTCGGGATGGTGATGACCGAGTAGCCGGGAAGCATTTCTGAATGCACGCAGATAGTCTCTTTCCCCGGATAGGTAATCAAAGAATAGGAAACAGGGCGGCAGCGTTCGCGGAAAAAAGAATGGGTAAAGGGATATTGATTCAGGCAGTCTTTTGTTTCTGCCAGGCTTCCCGTACGTCGCGGCCCTCGATGAAGATGATGCCGTGCTCTTCTGCATAGGCGCGGGCGCCCTCCTTGGAGAGTGCCCTTCCCGTCTCGTCATCGAGCATCTCACAGATGGTGACGGCCGGGGTGACGCCCGCCATCTCCGCAAGGGCGATGGAGAGTTCCGTCTGCCCCTGGCGCTGGTCAAGGAGGTCATCGGCGGCACGGAGAATTGCCATGTGGCCGGGTGTCCGGAATTCGTCGTGGAATGCGTCATTGCCGCCGTTCAGCGTCTTTTTGACTTCGTCTGCGATCCGGGTGACGGTCAGTGCACGGTCGCGGTCGGTGATGCCGGTGAAGGTGTCCCGGTGGTTGACCCAGAGGGAGAAGGATGAGTGGTTCTTCCTGTCGTACGGGATGTCGCCTTCCTTCTCCGCGAGATTGGTGGGCCGGAGGATCTCGGATGCGAAGGGCAGCCCGAAGTTCTTCGCCGCCTGCGGGTGGATGGCGGTGCAGATGAGCCCTCCGCCGTCCTTTCTCATCCTCAGGATATCCTTCGGAGTGACGGCATCCGAACGGATGGCAAAATCTTTCCGGCGCGATGCTTCTGGTAAACAAGTCGCTTGATGCCACCGGTGGATTCTACGGCTACTTCGATCAGAACAAGAACGAAGTGAAGCTCATGAATGACACGGG
>JBFFLM010000142.1:0-4527 GCA_041554835.1 Methanogenium sp. | reverse complement strand
TGCTCCTTGAGCTTCTTCTTGCCGCCGGCAAAGAACATGACCGCAACGCCGGGACGTCCGTCCGGTGTCTCGGATGGGTCGAGAATGCGCTCGATGCCTGCCTCGCAGGGGCACCCGATGGCGGAGGTTGCAAAGCCGGTGGTTTCGGTCGCTACCTTGAGGGCCCACTTTTCATTGATTGCCGTAATAATGACGCGGCACGCCCAGTTGGGGAATGCCTCTGCGTACTCGTCTTCGATAGGTACTCCGTTTAATTCCATGAATAATACCTCGTTTCGGTAATTCTTTAGGTGAGGTGTCGGGATACTAGAAGGTTTCTTTTTTGTAGAAGGGCCTTTGAAGGAGTGGCCTTGCCGAAGGGCTCTGTACAGAAGTGGTATTAACTGGTGGGATTATTGCGGAGGACCTTATGAAAAATGGACCTCCGGAGGGATGGGCGGGGTTGCCTGCGGGGGTGTGGCATACGCAGAAAAATTGGAAAAAAGCTTTTATTTTGGATATAGGTGGAAAATGAGGCTTTTTGCAAAGAAGTGTTGGTGGTAACCATAGCAATAGATTTAAATTTCACAAAATAGAACGTTAATTTAGAGGAGATTGGATTATGGGCGTTTCTACAGATTCAATGAACTCGTACATTTCCCGTGACCTCAAGCGTCAGTTTTCCCCCAAAGAAGGCTGGATGATTGAGAAACAACCGGATTGCGGCGGCGTTACCTTTCCGTACGTCGTGTGGCGCAAACGTTTTGGTCAGACGAAGCGGTATCCGGTTGAAGTGGTTATTGAACCATCTGTTTCGGAAAAAATGGTCGAGGAGTTTGCAGCAAAGAAAGCAGCGGCAGAGAAAGCAAAGATTTCACTGGAACCGCTGATGCTGGTTGTACCGACAGATGCGGATGTCTCTGCAGTGCCGGATGACATCGTGGTAAAATATCTCAAAGTTCTGAAGGTCGAGGGCGGTCAGATCCTCTGGTGGAAAAAGACCGTTATCGCTGAATAATTCGTGTTGAATGGTGCTCCCCTTAAGGGAGCATATATTTTCCCTGGTTTATCCCTTCAGGGGACCGTCCGTATGGTTCCGGTCTCATCCGTCCGGTATCCGCCGAGACTTTTCAGGCATTCTGTGAACCGGTCCGAGGCTATGGTCATAAAGAGCGTTGCAACCTGTTCATTTTCTTCGGGTTCCTGTGCAGGGCAGACCATCTCGTACCGTTCTGTTCCGATGGGCACGAATGCGAGGCCAAGGGCCTTCGCGGCACTGTAAACACCGATGCCTGCATCGCACTCTCCTGCACTTATGGCAAGGGCAACGGCCAGGTGGGTGGTTACTTCGTAGTCGTAGCCGGTGATGGATGCGGCATTGACTCCTCGTTGCCGCAGGAGATGATCAAAGAGAACACGGGTACCCGAACCACGCTGACGGTTGACGATGCGGACATCCATCAGGTCGTCAAAGCCGAGACCGTCTCGGGAGATGACGCCCTGCTCTCTCTCGGCAACACAGATGAGGGAGAGTTCCTCTTCCGGCAGGTAGCGCTGCAGATAGGGGATATTATATTCGCCGTCCTCCCCCAGAAGATGCATCGGTGCAGCGTGGCAGGCCCTCTGTTTGAGTGCAAGAATGCCTCCCATGCTGCCGACATGAGTCGAGTGCATTAGAACGCCGTCTCCTGTCATATAATCGGCAAGGAAGTCAAGGGCCGGGTCGTGGCTGCCGGTCACCAGGAGGGATTCTTCCGCTGCCCTGCGGGGAACGCTGAGCAGCGCCGTTACTTTCTCGCCTGCCATCACTCCTTCCCGTGATGCGGGAATCCGGAGGTAGGCGTTGGCACGGACCGCGCTCATCTGCACACCGGCGCCACGGGACTGTGGAACGGCTACCCACCGCCCCCTGACGTTGCCCACGGTGAGAAGGACAAATTCATCGGTCCCAGCCGCAGAATCGAGGGTGGTGGCCAGGTGAACCTGCAGATGATCAGGGGTGCCCGGCTGAAGACCGTACCTCTCCATCCTCGGCCGGATGAGCTCACGCAGAATCGTGAATGCCGCAAGAGGATACCCGGGCATCCCGATAACCGGTTTGCCTTCAATGATTCCGACAATAACGGGCTTTGCGGGTTTGATTGCAACACCATGAATCAACAGCTCCCCAAGGTCGCCGATGATCTCCGCCGTGTAGTCACGTGTCCCCTTCGATGATCCGGCGGAGATGATGAGCATATCGTTTTCACGAACTCCTCTTATGATTGCCTCCCGGATTGCCTCCCGGTCATCGGGGACGATGTTGTACTGGCGGGGTGCGGCTCCGAGTTCGTTCAGGTATGCCGCCGCCATCTGCATGTTGCTCTCGACCACCTGTCCGGGAAGGGGTCGGACCCCTGCGGGGACGAGCTCGCTGCCGGTCGGGATGAGGCCGACATGAAGTTCTTTTACTTTCACTTCTGTTATGCCATAGGCGGCTAGAGCACCTATCTCATGCGCCCTGATGCGGTGGTTTGAAGGGATGATCATCTCGGATTCTGCGATGTCCTCTCCGACAGGACGGATATGCTGCCACGGAGCAGTCGCCCTGCGGATGACAAACGCGCCGTCATCGGTAATCTCCACATCCTCGATCATCACCACCGCATCGTACCCTTCGGGCACCACATTGCCGGTGTTGAGGCGTACGGCATCGGGCATGGCCACCGGGCGCTGCTCATGGGCTCCTCTGGTATCGGCACTCCTGACGGCAATGCCATCCATCGCCGAGAGGTGAACCGGGGGTACTGAGGATCGGGCAAACGCCGGTTCGGCTGTAATCCTGCCCGTTGCCTCCGACAGCGGGACCGTGCTGGTCCGGGGAACAAAAGAAAATGTATCTCTGATTGTCTGTTGTGCCTCATCGAGTGAAACCAGGCTGAAATACCGTTTTACCATAGAATTACCTCGACCTCTTCTCCTTTCTCCAGTCCTTCCCTTGATTCCGGTACCCGTATAAGGCCTGTACTATAAATGAGCGTATTTGTAAGGCCAGACTTGCCGAAGAGGGGGACGGCGTCATCACCTTCGAGGCGGACCCGCACATAGTCCTCCCGCCCGCGTGCGGAGGAAATGTTCGTCTTCAGGGTCGCGTTACGGATTCTGCGGTCTACCGCGGAGCCCGTCATTGCCCCGATAAGTTCATCCACCAGGGCTATCAGCACCACATACGATGATGCGGGGTGTCCGGGAAGGCCGATGACCGGAGTCGTCCCGATGGTACCGATGATCGTCGGCTTGCCGGGAGCAATGGCGATGCCGTGAATATGAACCGTCCCCATCTCTTCGATGATAGCGCCACACATGTCACGTTCGCCCTTTGAGCTGCCTCCCGAAATAAGGACCAGATCGCAGGATCGGGCGGCCCTGCGGACCGCGTCTTCCAGGGCCTCCCGTTCGTCGGGCACGATCCCGAAGATCTCCGGTCTTCCGCCACGTTCACAGACATATCCGTAGCACAGGTAGGTGTTGACATCACGGATCTCACCAGGGCCGGGGACCTGTTCCACCGGTACCAGTTCATTCCCGGTCGAGATGATGCCGACCTTCGGCTGCCTGATTACCTGGACCGTGCCGTAGCCGAGCCCTCCGAGCACACCAAGGTCGCGGGGGGAAAGATGTCTGCCCGGTTCAAAGACTCCCTCACCTGCATGAAAGTCGTCACCTCTAAGGGTCACATTTTCCCCCTGTGCCACCGCCCGGCGGACAAGGACGTCGCGGCCCATCTCCTCCGAATATTCAATCATCGCCACGGCGTCGGCACCCGGTGGCAGGATGCCTCCTGTGGGAACGTACATACATTCTTGCCGCGAGAGGGGAGGAATATCGCCCTCCCCCATGTCTATTCTGCCGGTGATGGCAAGCATCGCCGGGATAGCTTCCCCTGCTCCGGTGGTATCGGCGGCATACACAGCATATCCGTCAACGACCGACCGGGAAAACCCAGGAGTGTCCTCACGGGCAGTGACCGGTGCTGCCAGTATACGTCCAAGTGCCTCCGGCAGGGAAACTGTTTCAGCGGGAAGGCCGGGGGCACATGTCCGAAGCACCCGTACTGCTTCTTTTACCGGTACGAGATCCAGAAAGAGGCTCATCTGAAACAGCCGAGCTGGCAGCCCCTGATTTTGATCTTTGGATCATGGGTGTTGCAGTACCGGGCAATATCGAATTTTTTAATATCGTATTTCTCACAGATTTCGAAAGCCTGTTCACACCGGATTTCATTTGTGATGCCGAATTCCCTGAATGCCTCTTCTATGAGTTGCTTATCCATACTGTATTGGTAGTCGCCTATTGAAATTAGGTTTACTGATATGGAAAATCAGTGAGCGCCCGTTATTTTGATATTCTCAAAGCATCTATCGGGAGCATGGGAACGGGGCGCATAAATATGTACGAATATGGTTGGTTTTCAGGTTATCTCTCTGACAGACGCCGCGGCCGAACGGGTGCGCGAGATCATCGCCGCGTCCGACGAGCCGGTGTACGGCGTCCGCATTGGCCTGAAGA
>JBFFLM010000141.1:0-4569 GCA_041554835.1 Methanogenium sp. | reverse complement strand
CTTTGCCGCCTATGACACCTCATTCAGGTTTCTGGAGCGGCAGGGATGCCAGCGCCTGCACCGGACCCCCCGGGAAGTGACGCTCGCCGGCAACGCCGGCTTTTTTACTCTCACAGGCACGCTTCACGACTCGAAGGGCGTTCCGGTCAATATGTTCCGGTCATACCGCATGGTGCAGGACCTGATCGATGCCGAACATATCGACCTCGTGATCGCCGACACCATGTATGCCGCCGTAGCCGCTGCACGCAGGAAAGGGATACCAACGATCTTCATCACGAACCAGAACACCTTCTGCACCCTCTCGGGGGGGAGCGAATCCGCATGGAAGGCACTGGGAAAGATGGTCAGTTCCTTCTTCACCCTCCCCGATGCAATTGTGGTTCCCGATTTCACGCCGCCGGATACCGTCTCGGGCTACAACCTGACAATCCCTGACTACGTCAATGGCAAGGTGAGGTTCGTCGGGCCGATGCTTGCCATCGAACGTGAGGCCTACCCGGTCAGACAGGAGACCGTATTTGCAAGCTTCGGGGGCGAACCGTTCAAAATCCCGCTGTACCACCGCCTTGCGGGGATTGCACAACGTCGGGACGACCTTTGTTTCAGCGTTTTTTCCAATGCCGACGGCCTGCCGCCCGGTTCGGCGAACTTCACTCCGCATGGCTTTGTCCCCGACCTTTACCCCCACCTTGCATCAGCGAAGGTGACCATCCTCCATGGCGGGCTTACCACCCTGCACGAGTCCCTCTTCTTTGAAAAACCGGTAGTCGTCGTGATCGACCCCCACCACCCGGAGCAGGGTAACAACGCGAGAAAGATTGAGGATATGGGAGCCGGCGTAATCGTACGGGGGGACCGGGCAACGGAAGATGAGCTGGAGGCGGCAATCGATACCGCATCTGACGTCCGTCCTCCGGCAATGCGGCGTCTCTTTGAGAGTCAGGACGGGAGAGTCGGCACACTCCGGGTGATCGAGGAGATCCTTTGAGAGGCCCGGCAGACAGAACATCACGGTCTGTCAATACTACATGAAACAGGGAGGAAATAAATGGACAACGGCTGGAAAATTCTTATTGGCACTATCGTGGTGACCGGATGCATTGTCGGCGCACTCATCCTGATAGCAGGGATGTTCTATCCCGCCGGGTTTGAGGCCGCAGGCATTGCAATAGAGAGCACCTATACCTATGAACTGACCATCACGAATGATCACGACCTGGACGGGTTAGAACTGATGGTGCCCCTCCCGTCACGGGACGGTGACACCCCCCTGGGCAATGCCATCGTCTCGTCCGGCCAGACCGACTACCCGTCCGGGTGGGACGTCATTCTGGTGGGGGACGAACAGGCAACCTTCCTGAAGATCAGTGCGGAAACGATGTCTGCCTCCGCATCCCCCCACCGCCTGACGGCGACGATTAAATCAGCTGCCCTCATTGACACGAAGGTACCCGTCGGCGATCCCTGGCAGGTCTCGCCCGTATCAAGTATGATCAGTGAAGGCGGGAACGCATCCTATACCACCACCGTCTACGCCCGGTTCGATGCTCCTGATGAAACTGCCACATGCATTACGGCCGTCTCCTCCGGACGGAACTCCTGGCGGTACCCTCTTGCCGGGATGAACTCATTCACGAATCAGATGGATCTCTCCATCACCGGACCGGCATCCGGATGGCACGCCGCCCACGGTACAATTGCGGCAGGTCTCGGGAAGTATACGCTTCTCTGAGCGTGCCCCTCATGTGCCGGGCGCTCCTTCGCGGGAGCGTTGATCCATTCATTTTTCTTACAAAGGGCGTAATAGTTCCAGCAGGTGAAATGAAATGGAATACACGATCATCGGTGACAATCTCCAGATGGTGACCTGCACCCTTGCACCCGGCGAACACCTCAATGCAGAGGCAGGTGCAATGGTGAATATGAGCGGGAATATGACCATGTCGACCGCTGCGAAGGGAGGCGTCTTCAAGGGCCTCAAGCGCATGGTCACCGGCGAGAGTTTCTTCATGACCGATTTTACCCCGGAGGGAGAGCAGGGGTTCGTCTCATTTGCAGGGAACGTGCCGGGAAAGATCTTCACCGCAAAGATAGACGAGAATGAATTCCTCGCGCAGAAGGATGGCTTCCTCTGTGCAGAGGATGGCGTTGATCTCGATATCGCTTTCACCAAAAAGCTTCGTTCAGGCGTCTTTGGCGGAGAAGGATTCATCCTCCAGCGCTACAGCGGAAAGGGCACTGCCTTTCTCCACTGCTGCGGCGACCTTATTACCATGACCCTTGCACCCGGCGAGACGGTGCGGGTGGAGACCGGACTCGTGGTCGGCTTCGATGCCTCCGTTGACTACTCCATTGAATTTGCCGGCGGCGTCAAGACCGTCCTCTTCGGCGGGGAAGGGCTCTTTTTGACGACTCTTACCGGTCCCGGAACCGTAGTGCTCCAGTCGATGGACATCGCAAAACTTGCGGCATCGCTCATCCCGTATCTTCCCGTGCAGACCTCGGGAAACAACAGGTAACCTGACAGAAAATGGCTGATACCGGCACAATGAGCAACACCATGGTCATCCACGGACCGGAGGCGTTCGACAGCGGCGATGTCGCACGGGCGGTTGCATCCCTCTCCCCGTCACGGATCATCGTCTCCGGCATTATGGGGCGGACCGCCGCCGAGGAATCAAAGATCCCCTGCGAATTCATTACGGTCCCGCCCTCGCTGGTCCTGAGGCATCTTGCAGGAGAGGAGCGCCCGTATCTTCTCAACCATGCCAAAACCCCGGAATCGGCGAAGGTATTCGGGGCCATCGTCGCCGCGCGGACGGGCACCGGCCTCATCCAGGTGGAGGGCCGCACCCGCAGTGTTATTGCCTGGGACGGAGCCGACCAGGAGTATGCCTTAACTATTGCTACATCCCTCGGATTTTCGACAGAGAAGGCCTCATCCGGTGCTCCCGTTCCCGCTGGCGGCACCCGGACCATCAGGGGATGCATTCCGGGCGAACCCGTCTTTGTCAACGGGTTCATCATCGGAACGGCGACGGCACCGTCCGCGATAATTGGGCTCTGTGACGGGGAGGTCACCGCCATCGAAGGCATCATCCTCAAACCCCATGGTGTTGAAAAGCTCATGCGGGGAGGGCTGCCCGACCTTAGGAAGGCGTGGTGCAAATCCGGTGGCGTCCGGAGTGCCGGACCTGCCGCCGCGAAACGCGGCAGGAACATTGGTGAGATCACCGTCATCGACCATGCTGGATGCGATCTCTACCAACACCTCGGCGAAGAGACCTGCGGCGTTCTTGCCATCGGCGATGATACGACCGCCGTCTGCGGACATATCTGTGCACACCGGGGCATTCCGGTCTTCGGGGTGACCGACGGCGATGCGGACGGCATCATCAGCCCCTCCTACTGTGAGGGGTCGGTGGTCATCCACGCCACCTCGGAACGGGATGATGACCTAGGCAGGGAGATTGCCGCGGGCATCCCCGACGGCCCTCACCGGTGGGACGAATGGGTGCAGGGAGTCATCGACCGGTTTGAAGGCCGGATTCAGGTGGTCCGCGACCTCAGGTGCACATGAAACGGCTCTGCCCCGAGTGCAAGGGAAGAGGCCTGTGCGGGCTTCCCCGCTGCCCGATCACCTCCCGCTTCTATGAATCCGTCCGGGTGAAGCAGTCGGATTCGTACATGGGTGCGTCCCCCTCGGTCTTTATCGGAACCAAGGGGTACCCGCGTATGCAGGCGGGCCCTCTCCTTATCGATGATCCCGACAAACCCCCGTTATGGGTCCGAGAGGGATATTCCATAGAGGAAATCGTCGGTGTGCGGGCCCGGACCATCAGGGGGTCAGGGGAGACCGCAAAGCATCTCGATCGCGTACAGGAGATCGCCCTCTCGGCAACACCGCTGGATGTGGAGGTCGCCTTTACCCGGCCGATATCCTTCAACCTGACCTTTGACGGGACGCTGACCCCCGTCGGCCTTCATGGGGAGATGAAGAAGGTCGATGTCCTGGACAATGCCCGCACCCCACGACCGGTCGAACGGGTGGTCGCCGATACGGACCTGAAGGCAACCGATGCGGTGCGCACCCTCTACGGGGAAGGAATCGATGTCTACCATATCACCCAGCTCCTCACCTCCGGACTCCTCGGTATCCGCAGAAAGGCGGTCCCGACCAGATGGGGAATTACGGCGGTGGATGACATGCTGGGAAGTGCCCTGAAACAGACGGCTGCGAGGCATCCTCCTCTCGAAGAGTTCATGGTCTTTTCCGCAACCATCTACGGCAACCAGATCACCTGTATTCTCGCCCCCGGGGCATGGCACTATGAGATGATCGAGATCTGGGAGAAGGGGAGCCTCTGGGGCGGTGATGGCGATACGGTCGTGGTGGATGGCGAACGACGGCGAAAACAGGGGTATTCCCCCATCGCCGGGGCCTACTACTCCGCCCGGTTTGCGATTCTCGATTATCTCAATGCCATCGGCAGGTCAGCCCGTGCAATCGTTATCAGAAAGGTTTCGTCCACCTACTGGGCTCCTCTCGGTACATGGGTGATCCGT
>JBFFLM010000140.1:0-4586 GCA_041554835.1 Methanogenium sp. | reverse complement strand
TTTTTCAAATACTGTTGTATTTGTCACCCCATGGAACAGATGATATTCCAGAACTATGTACTCTGAATCGTCCTCCTGGATTATCAGCCAGCGTGCAGGATTGAGGCCAGGCACCGTCTCTCCATTGGCCTGGAGAGTAACATACATTTTCATTCCCGCACTTAAAAGAATAAAACCGATAAATATGACCATATACGCCAGGATATGTGCTATCCCGGCTTTATTCAGAAGAAATAACGCTAGGAGGATAATGCTGATGACCAGTAAAAACAGGCTGGGGCCGGGAAAGATGCCCGCTGTGTATTTTTCAGTTGAAAACGGGTAGAGAAGAGGAATTCCGGGATATGCCAGATAGTCCAGAAATACATGCAGGGCAGCTCCGGCAATGATCACACCTAAGATTGAAGAGGATATGGTCAGAGGAAAATTTTCCTGAACCATGGCAACTCTGCTCAACCCCATGATCATTAGAAAGGCGACGATTGATATCCCCACCACTCCCACAAGACTATGGGTAATCCCTCCGTGGGTGAATATATAATCGGATGGATTATTCTCCGGCATCAGCTCAAACACAACATCAATATCGGGAATCACCGCCCCAAGTACCGCGAACGGAATGAGGGAGACGGAACCTAAGGCAAGAAGCGGCAGAGATACTGCAAAGGCATGAGTAACCGAATCCACTATTCCAGATACTCCGTAAAGGTACTAAATAATATTGAATGAATGACGCCTGGCGAGAGGAAGGATTATTTTCGTGGAAGACAGGACCGTAGATATTTCATCTGATCGTGCGCCAATGTAATTGAGTGTTCATGAAGTCGAATACCATGCGATGGACGGTGAGGGCATTGCTTCTCATGATTTCCATCATCACGATTTTTTTCGTCACCCCAGCAGCAGCTGTCGATGCAGGCGTGTCGGTCACGCCGGCTGAGATCAACATTACCAATGCTATGGCCACTCTGAATACGGCCTACGAAGAAGGAAACTGGCCAAGGGTGGCTGCCTACGCAGAACTGATAACAAATAACGATATGAACACCGAAGCGGATATCTGGTGCAAATGGGGACATGCACTCATAAAAATGGGTAATTTTGAACCAGCACTCAATGTGACGAATACAGCTGTTGCCCTTGCCCCTGAAAATCACCAGTGCTACCTGAGCCGTGGCTACATCCATCTTGCACTCGGCAACTGGATGGATGCCCGCAGAGATGCCGAATCAGCCCTTGAGTACGCACCAGGAGATGCAAGAGCCTACAATATCATTGCATTGGGACTCCTTGGACTGGGTGACGGGAGTAGCGCACTCATTGCAGCTGAGACCGCAGTGGGTCTCGAACCGGATAATGCAGAATTTCTGAATACCAAAGGGATGATCCTCGTGAGTGCCGGCGAGTACGGAAAAGCCGTTGCCGTTCTCACCGAGGCTGTCGAGGCTTCGGGTGAAGGGTACGATGCTCCCTACCCTGGTGCGCTAACCCCTGAACAAAACCTTAATGAAGCACAGCGTCTTTATAACGAAAATTCAGTTCCTCCCCATATGATATTTGCAGCTGCCGGCCTGATACTCATAGTGGCTGCAGGAGCGGGTCTGATCCACCGTCGTATCAGGAAGTGATTATGCATCTGGAAAAACCGGGCATCAGGATTCTGGGCATCGCAGAAAGCTATCATCAGAGAGAATCGTCTCTTA
The DNA here is from genome assembly GCA_041554835.1 of Methanogenium sp. Taxonomy (GTDB): domain Archaea; phylum Halobacteriota; class Methanomicrobia; order Methanomicrobiales; family Methanomicrobiaceae; genus Methanovulcanius. The sequence goes on along the minus strand of JBFFLM010000140.1, from coordinate 2,883 downwards.
TTTGTGGCGTTGTTATGCGAAGAGATCTGATTATCGACGGATGCGCCTTTTCACGGGCTACCGTTGGTGGAACGGATGCCACGGATGCTGTACTCACCATCTGGGATGCACTTGGGCGCCATGACATCAATGCCATACTACTGAGCGGATGCATCATCTCTTGGTTCAATATTATCGACCCCGAGCAGATACGAAAGAGAACCGGCATTCCGGTAATAGGTGTTTCATATGAAGAATCCGAGGGGCTGGAAGGTGATATCCGGCATCACTTCCCCGGCGATGAGGAGAGGCTTGGCAGGTATAATAATCTTGGAAGGCGCATAGCCTATCCCCTTTCTACAGGAAAAACCATCTACCTGAGAGCATGGGGAACGGACCACGAAAGCGCCGGAAGGCTCTGTAACATATTTACCCAACAGGGCCATGTCCCCGAACCGGTGAAGGTGGCACGCCTTATGGCTCGCGGTGCCGATAGGTTCCTGCGATCCGGATAAGCTTCTAAAATTCAATGCCTTTTCTTCCACGTACGCCTTTGGCAAAGTAATGTTTCACCTTCACCATATCAGTGACAAGATCGGCATACTCAATCAGGGTCGGGTGTGCATGGCGTCCTGTGCAGATGACCTCAACATGTGGTGCCCTCTTTTCAAGCGCATCGATCACCTCATCAATGGTAAGAAAACCATAATGTACGGCAATATTCACCTCATCAAGCACCACAAGATCATATGCTCCCGATGAGAGAATAGCCCTGCAGTTCTCAAACCCTGCACGTGCAGCAAGAATATCCTGTGGTTCGGGCCGGTTACCGACAAACCGTCCACGGCCATACTGAACAATGGTGAAATCGTCAAAATACCCTGGCAATAGCAACTCACTGGTATCTGCACCTTTGATAAACTGGGCAAAAAACACACGTTTCCCGGAAAGTAAGGTTCTCAGTGCAACCCCAAGTGCCGCCGTTGTCTTTCCTTTGCCATCACCCGTATTTACATGAACATATCCTTTTCTCTCACTCATCTGATCTTCCGATTCCACCTTATCCCTCACGTTTCGCCTGTACCAAAAGTTGGTGTTGAAAATATCATAAGAATATTCTTCTGTCCTGAAAATCGCATCCAAGGCCAGCAATTAATCCTGGAAAGAAAAAGAGATGAATGTCGCTTCGCCAGCTTCCTGCTAATCAGCAGACGATATAACTCCACCCGGCAATCCCATCATCTGGAACCAAAAGGGACGAATCACCGTAAAAATAGTTTTCCGGGTATCTTTTCCCGGATACATCGGTTCTGAAAAAAATATTATTTTGTCTCGATAACATAGATGACATGCCAGCCAAACTGCGTTTGCACAGGGCCGGCGATAGTCCCTTCTTCTGCACTGAAGCATGCCTGCTCAAACTCCGGAACCATGACTCCTTTACCAAACCATCCGAGGTCTCCCCCCGTCTGACCTGAAGGACAAAGAGAGCATTGCCGTGCGATTGCTGCAAACTTTTCCCCTGTTTCGATACGAACGATGATCTCTTTTGCTTCCTCTTCCTTTTTAACAAGAATATGGGAAGCATGCACCTGTTCTGACATTTGTATAGAGTCGTCTTCGTAGGGAAAAAAACTGTTCATGTAGGAACCTGTCCGGCACCACGAATGTCTGCCATTCCATTGCCCGGTACATTTCAGCATACATGGTGAAAGATCCAGGGAAGGGACCGCAAATCCCGCAATCGACCCACGACAGGGTACCCGTCTTGCACCCCGACACAATAGAAGGCCAGATAATCATCATTATCATGAAGAACGCTTCTGATGGCACCCCATTATTCTCTCCATATTTATCCTCGCTCTTATCAATCAATGGGATGAGCCATGACAGCACCTGTCACGAAAGACTTAATAGTTCACGGCGTTAACATATCCTCCATGTCGGTCGTTAACAGCGTGAACAACATACGGCTTCCCCCATCTTCCAGAAGAGTCCTCATCCTCCTTGAAGACGGCAAGCCACGGACTTTCAAGGAAGTGACCGAAGAGGTGGATATTGCCCCAAGGACAATCAGATATGCAATCAAGAGACTGAAGGAATCAGGTTTGATTATTGAAAAATTCAATTTCAAAGATGCCCGTCAGGTGCTCTACCAGACGAAAAAAGCAATCACATCAGAAGAAACGCAGACTGCCACGGTTTGGTGAGGTCATACATGAGAGACCCTTTCTGTGACATCGTTGTTTGCGACGAAATTGTCCGGAATTATCTGCCTCAGGTGCGTGCAGAACTCGTTTCACGACTCGTCTGCAGGAAAGGAATTTCACAGAGAGCTGTAGCAAAATACATGGGCCTTTCACCGGCTGCGGTTTCACAATACGTAAGCAGAAAAAGAGGATGCCGTTTTATTGAGATGTCACCTGACCTGGATGATGTCATTGAAAAGTGGGCCATCTATCTTATCTCAGGTGATGGTTCAGTCACAATCTGTGATATCTGTCGCTGCGTCCATAATAATTGTGACCAGAGTAAATCTCCCTAAAGCATTTTTTTATATATAATATGCTCTTCCAGGAAACCAACATCATTTTCCATCAAGAATTGATGGAGGGCAGTTCCAGAAAAAATGAAGGAGAGTACCATTCCTATCCGGGATAGATTGGACCGTATGTATGAACCTGCTCCTCCATCGCAGAGGTTGGCACTTCCGTTGATTTTTCGGTACCTGATCAATCACGGCGTCCGGACTGTCCACAGCGATTTCACATTATTGACGTTCACATTTGGCGCAGTGCCCTTTGCACCTGACAGCTCCACCATCATTGATCTCCCCTGGAAACAAACTGACCACAATAAACGGCAACCAATCCATCCGAACGCCTTAAAGGATTCATCATCGCC
>JBFFLM010000139.1:0-4596 GCA_041554835.1 Methanogenium sp. | reverse complement strand
GTGCGGCTACATCACCTGCCAAAGCGGCGCGCCCGGATCTGATAATCCCTCAGAGCCCTCAGAAAATCCACTTTCCTGAACGTATCCCAGTTAATGTCCGTGAAGAAGAGTTCCGAATAGACGGACTGCCAGATTAAAAAGTCGGTCAGCTGATCCCCGCCGGTCTTGATCACAAGATCCGGTTCGGTCCTGATGGTCAGATATGACCGGAAGAGTTCTTCATCGACCGTCCCGGGGGAGATCCCCTCCTCTGCCATGGAGCGGATGGCACCGGCGATTTCTTCTTTTCCCGACATGCCGATGGCAACGAGAATATGGAAATCTCCGCTTCCTGATTGTTCGCTCTCGCCCCGGGAAAGAATTTCCACCCGTCCCAGGGATGCGAGTCGCCTCAGTTCCGGAAGAATCGCCTGAATGTTCGCCGCAGAGGCGGTCCGGATATGAATGATGAGTGTTTCAATACCCAGCTCCCTGCTCCAGCGGGCAAGATCAACGATCTTTCCGGGAGCCTGCAGGACCTCCTCTTCGCTGACCATAAAACACACGTTTTGCGGGATATCTTCCAGGGACTGAGCCAGCCTGCGTTCATATAATTTCCTTAACATGGATATCAGCGTGGATACGGATGCACCAGGCATCCGAAAACAATGAAGTCCTCTTCAATTCTTCCGAAAGGGTATGGTGCAGGTTTACCCGCGGGACGGGGGAATATTTTGAGTCCGGTAAAGCCCTGCACTTTTTCATACTGTATCGTTTCGATGTGAAATAAAGCATTCTTTACGGTGACCGGGTCCTTCAATGCCTCCCGTTTCAAGGGATGCGATGGCACCACTGCGCACTCAGGGATTATTCTTCACCCGTTCGCATGAACGGAGATGAGAGCAGATTACCGACCGCAGATTTGATCTAGATGGTGCGCAAAACTGATAAGTCGTACTATGCGGAAATAGGCATAAAGGGAGGAAAACACGATGCTTTCGTTCATTGGTCTGGGGTTGTTTGACGGCGAAGATATCTCGCTAAAGGGGCTAAAAAAAATTCAGGCTGCAGATCATGTCTTTCTTGAAGGCTATACCTCGCGCCTGATGGGGATCAAAGTCTGCGAAATGGAGGATCTGTACGGGAAAACCGTCATTGTCCTCGGGCGCGAAGACGTCGAACAACACCCGGACACGATTCTTGAATATGCACGGGACTCTGACGTTGCGTTTCTTACCGGGGGAGACCCCATGGTGTCGACCACCCACGCGGACCTGAGGATCCGGGCGGCAGAACGCAACATTCCAACGGAAATTATTCATGGTTCTTCCATATCGTCCGCAGTATGCGGGCTTTCCGGCCTGCAGAATTACCGGTTCGGCAAATCGTGTTCGGTACCTTTTCCCGCGAAAGGGTGGTTTCCCACGGCCCCCCTTGATACGATCCTCTCGAACCAGTCCTTAAACCTCCATACCCTGGTATATCTTGATATCCAGCAGGAACGCTATATGACGGTGCCGCAGGCAATCGAATTGATAGAAGAGATGGCAGAAAAGCAGCATACAGAACCGCCCCGGCTGTTCGTTGGAATCGCACGGGCGGGTTCGGACACCCCGCATATCCGTGCGGGTGATGCAGAGACGCTGAAAGGCCATGATTTCGGGGACCCGCTTCATGTCCTGGTCATCCCTGCGACACTGCATCTGATCGAAGAAGAATACCTTACAGCATTTGCAGGACTATGAGCATTCAGGCACTTGGAGAAGCACTCTGGGACAAGACCGAGAAGGTCAGGCCGGCCGTTTCACGATCAGGCTATTACTACGCGCTCTATCATGAGATCATCGAGATGGCAGGAGCCTATGCAAGCGACGGGTTCCGTTTCTACGAAGAGGGCGATACCGTCAATGCCCATGCCGCCATCACCTACGGGTTCGGCTGGCTTGATTGCGGGTGTCTTCTCGGTATCTTCAACGATATCGAGGCTCTTGACGAACTGCCGCGTATCGAAGAGAAGACGGCCCCGAATCTGGAGAGCCACCTGAGAGAGAAAACCGGCAGATATCACCGCATGCTCACCACCGCACTGGAATCTGTTGCTATTAATCCTGAAGAGGAAAGCCCGGTCCATGAAGCGGCAGAGATAGTCCTGTTCAAGGCAGAACGATACCTGCACACAGCGGAAAAATCCATGAAGACCGGCAATCTGCTCCAGGCACTGGGCGAACTGAGCTACGGGTACGGCTTTCTGGACGCAGGAATACGTGCGGGGCTGCTGCGGGTCAAAAAAAACCGCCATTTGTTCACCATTTAAAGTAAAAAGGGTATATAGTATAGATTCTAAAAAATAGAGAACTAATGTGCATCTAAATCCCAAATGAGGTGATGAATGGAGAAAAAACAGTGGAAATGGCTCGCAATATCGGTGGGATTCAGCACTGTTGTTCTCCTGATCGTCCTCTGGCTGACGATCGATGAAAACACCATCGATTATCTGAGATATGCAAATGTTCACTATCTGCTCTTTGCCCTCCTTTTTCATATGGGGGCATTTGTCTTCTGGGCTCTGCGGATGAAGATGATGTCGCATTCCCTGGGATATCATGTGCCCTTCATGCATTCTCTCAATGCCGTCTTTGCAAACCTGCTGGTCGCTGCCATCACCCCTTCACAGGCCGGGGGAGAACCCGTACGCATCCACGAACTCTACCGGGCAAACGTCCCGGTCGGTGATGCCACGGCGGTCGTCATCATGGAACGGGTCCTTGACGGTATCGTCCTGGGGATCATCGGGATCTTTTCATTCCTGCTGCTTGCCTTCCAGGTCAGTGATCTCGATGTGAACCTGACCACCCCGCTCCTTCTCATGTGGCTTCTTCTTGTGGTGGTGCTTGCAATCTTCGTCTATTCCATTCGTCACCCGGATTTTTTAAAGCGCCTTATCAAGAGAATTTCCGGCTGGTTTACCAAACGATGGAAATCGGACCGGGTCGAGAAGCTGAGAGAACGGATCGATGAGGAAGTCGATAATTTCAATTCCGCACTGACAAAATTTGTCGGCAAGGCACGGTCGGGTCTTTTCTGGGGCATCCTCTTCACCTCACTGTACTGGATAGCCGAATTTCTCATCCCTTCCTTCATTCTCATTGCCCTCGGTGAACCGCCCCATTTCCTGGAATCATTCATCGTTCAGCTGATGATAGCGATCATCATGATGATACCCCTGACACCCGGCGGGTCAGGTATCGCCGAGATCGGCGCCACCTCCCTGTACGGCCTCTTCGTCCCCTCGTCCATCGTCGGGGTCTTCGTCCTCATCTGGCGCCTCATCATGTATTACTTCAATATCTTCGCGGGCGTCCTTGCAAGCGTCCTTATCGTCCGGCGTGAGATGATTCTCAGGCAGATCAAACGCCTCAAGAGAAACTGACACACCCTTTTTTGGAACAGGCGCCGGATGTGCTGACCAGCCTCAACTCCAGGGGCGGCGGAGAGTGGCGCCAATGCTGCCGCTGTGTGCACAGAGGGACCTTGCTTATGCTCATGCGAATGGAGGGATGAATGATGCGATATAGTAGATGCCAAACAGTATGAGAATGGCACCACAGACACCGATCACGCACCGGTAGAGCTGCACGGATACTATGCTCCTGCTCCTGCCAACACCCACCGACACGAACGTAAACCATCCCAGATCGGCAAGCCAGTGGCCGGCGAGAAAGGCAACGACCACCAGGAGACCGGCCCGGACACCGTCCAGCAGAAACCCGGCACCGATGGTCAGCCACCACAGCCAGAAATACGGATTCGATGCCGAGGTGAGTATTCCTGCAATGTAGGGGCTGGTGAGCACCTCTCCGCCCTGTACATGCAGGGAGACCGTCGGTACGGACCGTATGGTCATCATACCAAAGAATACCAGGGATATGCCCCCGGTAAAGGCAATCACCGAACTATACGGTGTAATATATTCAGAAAGTCCGACCAGTATGAAAAGGACAAATGTCGCTTCTATTGCCATATGACCCATCACAATTTGAGGTCCCACCTTCCATCCATCCCGCATGGAGGCGGTTATCGTGGCTATCAGCGTCGGTCCGGGAGCAAGTGCACCCGTCAGACCGATAATAAATGACAGCACAAACGTTCCCAAAAGGCCTGCGTCATACATAATACAGCTCCAGGTTGCATCCAGGGACTATTAACCGCTACGCTGCCTGGAATAGTATCGTGAGAAGAGCTTTTCATTGAAAAACTGCAGCGAAGTATGGTTCCCGAGGGCTCGCGCACCTCAGTAGAGCATACTACGTGAGAGGGCTTAACTTCCGGGTTCGGGATGGGTCCGGGTGTACCCCTCTGCTATGGCCGCAGTTTTATGCCGCAACAATTGTTCCGGCGGTTCTTCCGCGGAAACGTGAAAGAACCAAAAGCCAAGGTCCGGATTTGAACCGGAGTATAGCTGCTCTGCAGGCAGCCGCGTGGCCGCTCCGCCACCTTGGCATCGTAGTCTTGCCTTACTAGATAGGAAATACAAGCATAAAATATGTTTGATTGGTTACTGTGACGAAATGAAAACCATTAAGGTTAGAACACCATTTTGAGGCGTTTTTTTCGTAC
>JBFFLM010000138.1:0-4603 GCA_041554835.1 Methanogenium sp. | reverse complement strand
GCCACGTCGGCCGGGTTGGAGATCTCCGGTCCGGTGACTGCTGCGGCAACGGTTTTGGCATCAGTCGCATGGACAGGGGGGCATGCAAGAATGAAGAGAAGGAAGAAGACGCAGAGGGCGACGGTGCAGGGGTGAAGCACCCGCACCACCCGGTATTTCTGAGGATAATGGAGTAAAGGATTCATCTCTGAATGAATTCTCGCTCTTTTGACTATTTAAATTGGTTGAAATGCCCGAAACGGCTGGAACAGGTGAAATGGGAATATTTCGGTGAACAGGATGATAAACGAACATTTTGTTTCGAAGTGCTTTTGACCATGTACAGTAGAGTAAGAATCATGAGCCTGAAAAATTCCGGACTGTTTCCCGCTCTTCTTCTCTCCCTTCTCCTCGTTATCGGGTGCGCCGGATGTATGGACGCATCCGATGACCGGACGACGGAGAGCGACCTTCCTGCGGCATATACGGCCGACGATATCTTCGCCCAGGCAGAGGCGGCGATGGCAGACGCCGATTACCGGACGGCCACAGACCTCTATGAAGAGGCGTACGGCCTGTACACGGATTCGGACGACCCCGAAAACGCCCTCCTCGCACGAAACGGCATGTTCCGTGCCACACGGGCGGTCATCGAGTACCCGTTCAACCGAACGGCGGCCGAAGCGGACATGCAGGCCAAAATCCCCTCTCTCACGGAGGCCGACATGACCGCATGGCTCAACGGGCGTGCCCAGACGATAGAATCGGACGGCGAGACCCTTTACTATGAGAATGTCGCGAAGGATTTCCTCTACGCAAACGTCGACTACCTGCGGCCCATGGCCGACAAGGTGATGGACTTCGCATATGCGCAACGCTACGCGATACCGGAGGAGACATCCGCCGGCGGTGCGGACAACGCCGATGACGGCGGCCTCCCGTATGTGAGGCCGGTCCGGTATGCAGGCACCGAACGCCTGGTCCTCCCGGCGGCAATTCTTCCGGAGACCGGAAGCCTTGCCATCTGGGTCCCCCTCCCGCTGAATACCGAATCACAGATGGATGTGGTCGTCAGCAACCTCTCCTATGACGAATATATCGTCACGGGGCCGGTAACCGAAGGCCGGATCGCCTACGTCTATTACGAGATACCGGCGGAGGCGGTCGACGGCGACCTGATCCTGACGGCCGATATCGCGTTTACGTCCTACGAACAGATCTTCGAGGTCGACCCGGCCCTGGTCGAAGCATATGATACGACAGACCCGGAGTATATCCTTTACACCTCCTCGTCCCGGAATATCGATGTCTCGGATGACGTCCGTGCCCTTGCCGGGACAATTGTGGGCGATGAAACGAACCCGTACCTCCAGGCACAGGCACTCTACTGGCATATCATCGACACCTATCCCTACAGCCTTGTCCCGCATGCATCGCTCGACACCGTCGAACCGAAGGTCGCGGAATCGGACCACATGCTCGCCACCGGTCACGGCGACTGCGGGACCCAGAGCATGTTCTTTACGGCGCTGTGCCGGTCGCTCGGCATTCCCGCTCGGGCGACGGGCGGCTACCAGATGCTCCTGACGGGAAGTGCCGGGTCGCATTTCTGGGCGGAGTATTATATCGAAGGGTACGGGTGGATCCCCTGCGATACGACGGTGGCGGAGGTCGCCGACTGGGTGGACACCCCCGAAGAGGACCGGGTGCTCTTCAAGACCTATTACGCGAACAACCTCGACCCGGCCCGGCTCGTTATTCAGAAGGACGTCGATGCCCTTATGGACCCCGCCTTCCCCGATGACGCGGTCGTCTTCCGGCTGGTCCGGCAGACTCCCGCCATTGTCTGCGATACGGCGGAAGTGGATCTCGAATTATCTGCAGGGTTCCATATCGATCTCAGTGCCGCCGGTGGGAAATAGGTCCATCCCATTCACACTTTTTACCGTCGTCACTGCCGGATGCAAATCCCTCAGGTCTCCGAATGGTGATGGAAGACCGGGGTTCGCATACTGCCGGCAAACGGGGTGACGGTCTCATGATCCGGGAGTCCGGGGCACCACTGAGATACCGTTATTATAGAATTTTGCCTACACTACACAATGGTTCCCGATCAAACGGATGGGAAACCCCGCACACCTCATGACGTGCACCCGCCCTCCCGGTCGGGAGAGCTCGACAACCGGTTGCGCCGGTTTGTCTACCGTCCCGACCTGCTCGCCGGACGGTATGTCAGGCCGGGGAGCCGTGTCCTCGATTTCGGCTGCGGGCCGGGGTTCTTCACCCGTGAGTTCGCAAAAGCGGTCGGCGATGACGGGGAGGTGATAGCCGCCGACCTGCAGGAGGAGATGCTCGGGCTGCTGCGAAAAAAACTGGAGCCGGAGGGTCTCATGCCGCGTATCAGAACGCACCGCTGCCGTCCGGACTCGATCGGGCTCTCTCCTGACCTGAACGGGACGGTCAATGTCGCCTTCGCACTCTTCGTTGTTCACGAAGTGCCGGACCCGGCACGGTTGTTCCGGGAGATATCGTCGCTGCTGGTGAAGGATGGCATATTCTTCTACTCCGAACCACCGGTCCTTGTCCCGGGAAAGGAGTTTTCCGATACCATTGCCATGGCAGAAGAGGCAGGCCTCCGCCTTGAGGAGTGTTCGTGGTATTTCCTGAACCGTGCGGCGGTCCTGAGAAAGGTGTGAGGGCCGGAACCGCCCGCATATCCCCCAATTCCTGCCCGGAATACTACTGCCGGGCAGTGCTCCTTAAACACCCTGGTGCCTCCCGCCCAAAATGGTTCAATGTGGCGGTGCCCATCGCCAATGATAAAGCAACAAGAAGGCCGGAATGAACATGGACGACCGAACGATACAACGCTTCTACGACGCTGTAGCGGAGGAGACCGCCGACAGCTGGTATGACAATGATCTCCTGCTCTGCACGATACGTGAGTTTTTCTCGCTCCTTCCCCCGTCTCCGGCTATCCTCGACCTTGGCTGCGGGACGGGACACGAGGCGAAACGAATGTACGCCGAAGGTGCCTCCGTAACCGGGATCGATATTAGTTCCCGGTCGATCGCCATCGCACGGGAGCGGACCCCCGGATGCACATTTTACGAGACGGACTTCTTCACCCTCGACCCATCGTTCGGAACCTTCGACGGGATCTTTGCCGCAGGTTCCCTCATTCATATCACCCCTGAACGACTGGAGGAGGCCGTGCGGCAAGCCTCGACTGTGCTGCGGACAGGAGGATGCTTCTGCGCCATCATGCAGATTGGAGCGGAGCCGTGGGTACATCACCCGGAGGTGAACGGCGAGCGAATCCGCCGCGTGATCTACCGGCATTCCGACGGGGATATCCGGTCCATCTTTTCACGAACGGGGCTCCGGTTCATAAAGGAATTGCCCCTTGCATATGATCTGACCACTGACGGGTGGAAGGCGTACTGCTTCAAAAAGTGTTGAAATTCATCAGGAAGACGGTATGGGTAAGGGGCATGCCTTGTCGGATTGATGGCCCACTCGAAGGACTCCGGAGTTATTTCAGGATCACTTCATCCCCGCAGTTCACTGAGCATGCAGCCGTCGCGGAGGTGAAGCAGGCGGCGGTGGTATCCGGCTATTCGGCAGATGGTTCCCTTTCCACCACCGGCTCCCGGATCATCCCGGTGTGCACGAATGCGGTGCCCGGCAGGGTAACCTGCTCCACCACCGTAAACCCGAAGTGTTCGTAGAGCCCGATATTCGTCTCGTTCTGGGTATTCAGGTAACAGGCCATGCCCTTTTCGTCCAGCCAATCGAGCATGGGACGGATCAGCATGCCGCCGTATCCCTGCCCCTGGTGGCGGGGGTCGACCCCGATGAAGAAGAGGTAGCAGTGGGGCCCGGGGATATGCTTTTTATGGTAGGCATCGACCTGGTCGGAAAATGCCTCCAGCCGGTCCATCGCTTCTTTTCCAAGACCTCTCTGCAGCGCCATTCCCCCGCAGAGCATCGCCCTCCAGAACGTAATCGCCGCCTTTTCCGACGGGATCCAGGTGGCAACGCCTTCGAGGTTGGGGGAGGTTGCATAGACCCGGCCGTACCTCAGTCCATAGCGGAGTTCGAAGGCGAAGAGGTGCTTTCCCTTCTCTCTGCGTTCCTCCTCTTCCGGGAGGATGTGCGTCAGCTTCGGATCGTTGAAGAATGACCGGACGAGCATTTCGCTCGCCGGTTCGATCTGGTCTTTCGAAAGACGGATGAGATGGAAGTCGTTTTTGCCCATGTCACGTTCACTGCAGGATGCTAACGGGCAGGGTATATGGTTCTTTCGCCACCGGAGGACAAAAGGGCCCTGTTCGATTTGCGATAGACAGGGATCAGGGGGGTCCGGTGTTCCCCTGCCCTCCATCCCCGGCAGGATAGGTGCAAGCGGTGTGAGGCGGACCGGTGGTGGTAGACGGGATGGATGCAGTGAGAAGTTTGCGGAAATTTTGTGAGGAAAAAAGGAAAGATTACAGTCCCCGCAGCTCCTTTTCGGAGCCCTGCATGCAGTAGGAGGTATTGATGAGCCCCATTTTGGGTGTCGCCGGGCATTCCGGACAGATACACTCTTTCATCTGCACAAAACATTCACTTTTCCCTGTTG
>JBFFLM010000137.1:0-4609 GCA_041554835.1 Methanogenium sp. | reverse complement strand
TGATGTAGCCCTCGGGAATGTACTCGGCAGCAACATTGCAAACATCGCCCTCGTGCTTGCCCTCTGTGCCATGATCAGCCCTGCGGTCATCGCCCGGGCCGAAGGTGAGAAGAGCAAGGTCTACACCGAGACGATGCTTATGCTTGCCGCCACTGCCGTCTTTGCAGTTCTGTGCCTGAACAATGTGATCAGCCTTGTCGACGGCATCATCCTTCTCGTCACCTTCGGGATCATCCTGTATGTCATCTACAAAAAAATCGGAAAGGAGCCAGGGACCAGGATTGAAATGCATGGGAACCTGGACTGGGGCTACACCGTCGGAGGACTGGTGGCCGTCATCATCGGGTCCCAGCTCGTTCTCGACAGTGCCGTGTCCATCGCAACAGCATTCGGCATCCCCGCCTTTGTCATCGGGATGTCGATGGTAGCGGTCGGCACCTCCCTGCCCGAACTTGCAACCTCCCTTGTGGCCATCCTCAAGGGCGATGCGGGAATCTCCGCAGGTAATCTCCTCGGCAGCAATATCTTCAATCTCATGATGGTGCTTGGGACAGGAGCCCTCATACGCCCCCTTGCCATCCCCAACATCAGCGACATCGTCATCCTCGTCCTCTTCTCGCTGGCTGTCATTCCGCTCATCAAGGGTTCACCGAAGGTCACCAGAGCATGGGGCGCAGTTCTTCTCGTGGCATATATCGCCTACATGGCCTCCCTCTATGTCATGATATGAGGACAAGACACCCCCGAAAATAGAAGGTATTCCCTGAATCCTACCGGATTTCCCTAGTAGACCACCAGCTCCAGGGAGGAGAGAATCAGCGGGAGCATGATAGCACCCATGCACATGGTCCGCCGCACATTGACGAGCGGAGGGACAAACCCTATGGCCGTTGCACATACCAGAATGAAGAGCCCGAAGGGGCCGGTGGTGACGACGGCCAGGAGGATGACGAAGAGGATCACCCCCGCGCTTACCTTTCTGACCGGTAAGCCGGAGAAACACTGCGCACCCCGTGACCACCAAAGGGTCAGAAGATAGGCGACAAGTGCGGCGGCCGTACCGGCGATGAGAAGAATGCCGAGCGGAGGAACGGCGATCCCCGAGAGGGCCACCATCACCCCGTTTCTTGCCCTCCCCAGCGCAAAGAGTGCGGCAAGCCCAAGAAAGGCATTGGCCGTGTTGGCCGCACTCGTTGCCACGATAAACTCCTTCCCGCTTTCCCCGTCCTGCATCCCCGGCGAGAGAAGAGCGTTTGCCGTCGCATTGGAGAGGCCCGGCATCCACCCGACGAGGGCCCCGGCAGTGGTTCCGATGCAGGTGGTGCGCAGGAGACGCCGCCGCCCGATAGAGGGAGCAAATCTGCCCTGCTCGGGCAGCATCCCGTGGGAAGAGACCGCAAGGACGGCAATACCGAAGAGACCAGTAAGAAGCGGCATCAGGAGCGATGACGACCCGAAGGGGTGCCACGAGAGATACTCGTACCTGAACGTGAAGATACCGAGCAGTCCTGATGCGCAGAAGACCACAAGGGACCATCCCGGCGATTCCGCATGTATGACGAGGATACCCGCCACCCCGAGGAGGATTATACCTATCCACCAGTCGAGCACCGGTTGTACCGAGGGAAGAAAGAGGAAAAATAGGGCAAACACGGGCAGTACAAGGGGAACAGAGAGTGCGCTTCCAAGGGCGGAGAGGCGAATCGCCTCTTCGGCCCGCCCTTCCATCGAGAGGCGGTGGGCAGGAAGGACCGAGAGGGCCGTATCCGCATCCGGCACCCCGAGAACCGTGCTCGGTACGCAGTCGAGAAAAGTATGCGTAATCAGGGCACAAAAAAGTGATACGGCGACACCCGTCACTCCAAACAACGCGGCCATGATGCCCTGAACGGCAAGAAGGATGCCAGCCATCGTATTAGCATGTATACCGGGGACAAGTCCGCTGAAGGTCCCCAGCGCGATGCCGGTCACAATCCCGGCGCAAACTGCCAGAAGCACGTACTCTACGGTCGCACGGACATTCCCATAAATACACCGGAACAAAGGAAGAATATAGATCGAGTCAATAGGTATACTCAGATGAAGATCGCCATCACACGACTCCCGGAAAAAGCGGACACAGATCAGGCCCTCTGCAGCCGCTACGGGCACGAATGCAGGATCGTCTCGCCGCTGCAGGCATCTGCATACGAAGAGGCGTGTCGCGATTTCCTGATGGCAGCAAATCGTGGCGACTTTGACTGCATCTTCTTCACGAGCGCACTTCCCGCCCGGTACCTCGCACCCGGGCTCCGGACGGATGCGCGGTTCATTGCCATCGGGCCGCAGACGGCACGAACCCTCGAAGAATCGGGCATCACCTCCGAAATTCTGCCGTCCCATTACTCAAGGGATTTTACTTCCTACCTGGGCGACTGGCTCAGGGGAAAGACCGTCGGCATCCCCCGTGCCGATGTGCCAAATCCCGAACTCATACAGTCCATAGAAGACTCCGGGGGAAGACCCGTGGAGGTTCCGGTCTATGCTCTTGAGGCAACCGGAACCCCTCTCGACCTTGCCGGGGCAGATGCGGTGCTCTTCACCAGTGCCAATTCTTACTCCCTCGCCCGGTGGGAGAACCATCCCCGACTGCTCCTCATCGCCATCGGAGAGATCACCGCTGACCGGATGCGTGCAGGAGGGGACAGCCCGGATGTCACGGGAGACGGGACCCTGGAAGGAACGCTGCGGGAACTGAACGCATATCTTACAAAGGATTAATCACATGGACCAGGAACTTGAACGCCGCCTGAATGCAGGCATCATCATCATCGATAAGCCCCGGGGACCCTCCAGCCATGAGGTGGCCGCATGGGCGCAGAAGATGATCGGAGTGCCCGCCGGCCACGGCGGAACCCTCGACCCGAAGGTCTCGGGAGTGCTGGCCGTCATGACCGGCCGGGCAGTCAAACTTGCCCCTCTGCTCCTGAATGAAGACAAGGAGTATATCGCGCTTCTCCGGCTTCACGGGGATGTGCAGAGAAGCGATCTCGAACGGGTCATCGCGGAATACACGGGGAAAATCTACCAGAGGCCCCCGCAGAGAAGTGCGGTCAGCAGGCAGCTGCGGATACGGGAGATCTACGCCATCGAGATTCTCGATGTGCAGGGGCGCCTCGTCCTCATGCGAGTGCAGTGCGAGGCAGGCACCTACATCCGCTCCCTCTGCAGGCACATCGGCCTCTCCCTCGGGGTGGGAGGGCATATGCAGGAGCTTCGCAGGACCCGTTCCGGCCTCTTTTCGGAGCAGGACACCTGCACGCTGTATGACCTGAAAGATGCGGTATTCGCATGGCAAAACGGCGACCCCGCCCCCCTTCTGCGGCTGATCCGATCGCCGGATGAGGTCGCAGCAGCTCTTCCCTCGATTATCATCCGGGATACGGCCGTCGATGCCATCTGCCACGGTGCTGTTCTTGCCGGCGTAGGGGTGGTCTCCCGCGCTCCCCACAAGAAGGGGGACGAGGTGGCCGTGCTGACCGCACAGGGAGAACTCGTCTGCATCGGCACGGCACTTGTTCCTTCGGATGATTATGAACCGGGAGCGACAGGCCTTGTGGTCCGCCCAACCGCGGTCATCATGGCGACGGGCACCTATCCCCCAGGGTGGAAGAAGCATCGCGTGGACGAGGACTAAATGTGCCCACGGCGGGCCTGTACGACCGGGTCCGCACGTCCCAAACCATAGCCTTAATAAAATTCCTCCCGAATATAGAGGGAGACAATCTGTTCTCTTGCTGAGGTAGTCTAGTCTGGAAGGGCGCAGGCCTGGAAAGCCTGTGGGGCTTTAGCCCCTCGGGAGTTCAAATCTCCCCCTCAGCGTTCTGTTATTAAAACTCCTTAGATCACTTCTTGATCGTCCTGAAATCATTGAAAACAGCCATTTCTGCCTGCAGGAATAAAGAAATGAGGGCGTCACATAGAGGGAAGGAACGAAACACCGGCACCTCCCGCCCCCATCACTCACTACGGACAAACGCTTTCTGCTCGGCCCCGCATCTCGGGCAGACCCATGTCTTGGGAAGGGCTTCAAACGGTGTGTTGGGAGGGATTTTCTGGGTGTAATCACCGCTTATCGGTGCATAGACATAGCCGCATTTCGTGCATCGGTAGGTTTCCATGATGCTGAGAATGCCCCCAGGAGATATATATTTTGAGGAAGAGATGCGGGTATCACCAGTTCGTGCATACCCTTTACAGCAAACTCACACTCCCGGATTGTACCATATCCCTGCTCCCGGTGCCAAAGGCCACTATATCGCTCCATTCCGCCTGCAGCATGAACATTTATCCACTCTCGCAGTCAAGTAGCACCATTGCATTCCGGATGAAACCCGGTAGAGGTTTCATGCCATTCAGGAGCTCCCGGTTTCATGAGTCAGAGAGAGAGACGAATCTTTGTCAGCCATCTTGCCTGTGCAGTCATTCTCCTTGCCATCCTTTTTTCCACAGGATGTACATCATCCCAGGAGGACGTACCGTCCACACCGGGGCCTTCAACGGCAGGACCCGTCACCGGTGACGATACACCCATTCCCGTCGCCGTCACCATCCCGCCTCTTCGCCAGTT
>JBFFLM010000136.1:0-4644 GCA_041554835.1 Methanogenium sp. | reverse complement strand
TCCTCGTGATGGAAAAAGGGCAGGTGATCGGCGTCATCACCAAACATGATCTGATAACCCTTCTTTCATAAAAGGGAAACCAGATCTTCCAGTACTTTTTGAGGATTATCGGCCTTTACAACGCCCGAAGCAAGAAGGACACCTTCGGTTCCGAGATCCAGTGCAATCCTTACGCATTCGCCAGTGCTGATCCCTGCGCCGGTCAGTACCCGAACATCCGGGTTTATGGCCTTCACTGCTTCAACCGTCCGTTCGATAATTCCGGGATCTGTTTTTGATACCGAAACACCGCTTCCGATGAGTTCGGGTGGTTCTATTGCAATATAGGAGGGCAAAAAAGATGCCGCTGCCGCACTGGTGGCGGTGTTATTCGTACACACAACACTCGTAAGGTTCGCATTCTTTGCTGCCGTCACGGCTGCATCGATCTCTGCCAGAGTGAGACGACGTTCGGAATGGTTTATCAGCGTTCCCGTAGCCCCTGCCGCCTTTACGGCGCCTGCAAGCACTGCGCCGGTATGCGCCCCCGGTGAGATCCCGTCAATATGCTGGGCATATACCGGCAGACGGTAATGGTGCGACAGCGGGTGGATATCCATGTACCCCGGGGCGAGGCCGATGGTAATCCCGCTCTCTTCCGAAACAATTTCAGCGCTTTGCGCAATTTTGTGGGCGTTCTGGCCATACCCTTCGTTGTAGGCCTTGAAATTGATAAGAATAAGTGGCGATGACATACAATACCTCCTCAGGCTCCGATTCCTGATGATAAAAAGAGGTTGTAATGATATAGTTATTTTTTGCTCTTTTTGATGGTGATGACATCCCCAAGGGTCGTTTTCATTACGGACCCTTTCACTTTGCCTATATCGGTATCCACCGATTCGATGAGAGTGATCTCCAGGGATTTTTCGATCTTTTTCAGTACATCGTCTTCAGGCAGAAAACCGGTCTCAATCTTTTTTATCAGGTTTTCTTTCTCTTTAATGTCCTGGGCAAGTTCTTTCTGGGACCATCCTTTTTTCATCCTCGCTTCACGAACCAGTTCACCAAAATTATCCACGACTTCGCCCTGCATCAGATCAAACACATCACGTGGCCTGCGCCTCTGCTGGGGGGCGGGTTTACCTGTGGCGGGCCTGGCACCCGGCGGACCCGAACGGGGCGGTCGTTTGATTTCTGTCCCGAGTTTTGCACATTTTGGACAGACCCACATCTTTGCCCCCCCAATCTGGACAAGAATGGGCTCCCCCTTCACCTGACAGCCGCAAACTTCACATTCTGACATAGATATCGCTGATAACATTTCTACACTGCCAGCTAAATAAGTATTCGATATCGGTAAGAGATCCCGGTCCCCGGGAGGTGTATCCATCGATGACTGATCGGTTCCATATTTGAGAATATGCGATGAGAATAAGTGGATCAGTCCGGCGGCAGGGGAGTATCGGGGGTGGTGAGAATAAGGATATTATTAAAGAATAGGCCATATCCGCGCAATTTTGGGAGATATTTGACAAATATCCCGACAGAAAACAAATTATATATAAAGAACATTATCCAATACACATATCAGACATGACGCAGGAAAGTCAGTTCTCCTCGATGAGCGAACTGTTCCACCGATATGATGCGTTATATGGGGAAAATTATGAGCGGGAATACAGGGGGTGAAGATGATCCCCGGAACGAGGAGGAACTCAAGCAGTATCTCCTCGACAGGATAGCCCGGCTTGAAAGCCGGAATATGGAGCTGAAAGAGCATGCACGTCAGCTCGATATCGAAAAGAAAAATATTGAATCCCAGAAAATCCGGTATGAGCGGGAAATCAGGAAACTAAAAAGCGAAATCGAGAAACTGAGAAGCCCGCCCCTTGTAATCGGGACGGTAAGCGATATCATCGACGAGGGAAGAGTCATCATCCAGAGTAGTGCGGGACCCCGGTTTATGGTGAGGGTGTCAAACTATGTGAAACCGGAGGATATCAAGCCCGGTCTGAGATGCACCCTGAATCAGCAGTCACTGACCATCGTCGAAGTTCTTCCCGAGTCCTTTGATACCCAGATATATGGCATGGAAGTCGTTGATTCCCCCTATGAAACATATGACGACATCGGAGGTCTTGAAGAGCAGATCCGAGAGATCAAGGAAGCAGTGGAACTTCCGCTCACCAAACCTGAGCTTTTTGCATCCGTGGGGATCTCACCACCGAAAGGGGTTCTTCTGTACGGGCCGCCGGGAACCGGAAAGACCCTGCTCGCCCGTGCCGTTGCTCATGAGACGCAGGCACATTTCCTCAGGGTCGTCGGGTCTGAACTCGTCCAGAAATATATCGGGGAGGGCGCCCGGCTCGTCAGGGAACTCTTTGAGCTCGCCAAGAAAAATTCCCCGTCGATCATATTCATCGATGAAATCGATGCCATCGGTGCGACCCGAACCGAAGGGACGACATCCGGGGATCGCGAGGTCCAGCGTACTCTTATGCAGCTCCTTGCAGACATGGATGGTTTTGACAGCAGGGGAGATGTGAAGGTTATCGGCGCAACCAACAGAATTGACATACTGGATCAGGCACTCCTTCGCCCGGGAAGATTTGACCGGATCATCGAAATTCCGCTTCCCAACAGTGCAGGGAGACTTTCAATCCTGGAGATTCATTCGGTATCCATGAACCTGGATGAAAGCGTGGATCTCCTTGAGGTTGCGGAACTTACCGAGGGGAAGAACGGATCCGAGCTCCGGGCCATCTGCACCGAGGCAGGTATGTTTGCGATCCGGGCAGAGAGGTCCAGCATCTTCCAGAGTGATTTTATCAAGGCAATAGATAAGGTGAGTTTTGATATCTCCCACCATCCGAAATTCAGTAATTATGACAGCGCGATGTTCGCGTAATCAATAATTACCACTCTTCTTCACTACAACGGGCCCTGAAGACGGTGTCCTTGCCTTCGGAAAATTCCTCGACAATATTTATTGCGCTGTCCGGTGAGACGGAGAGCTTCCCACGGAGCGTTCCATCGGCGATACCAAACAGAATTTCATGGTCCCATTCATGATGGACCGATTCCTCACGGCCATAAATAATCTGTGCATAGCCGGTGGTGCATATGGTATCATTTGAGAGTATGAGGAGAGGAATGGTGACATACCGCTGCAGGTACCATTTCAGCTCGGAGACGAGAGACAGGGCACTGCCGAGAGTTGCAATATTGATGCAGACGCCCCAGTCAGTTTTTCTGGGATGATAAAAACGGAGAAGTATCCTGCTTGTCTCGGAGTCGCGCAGCGTCGAATAGAGGTCCGTCCCCTCCTTCTGAACAAGCAGAATTCTCATGATATCACAGGAACATTATGTCCGTGCTTACTGTTTTGTTCTTCACTTTTGTGATTGCACCGGTGAAATCCCGCATATCCACAGCCTCAGCTTCCCTGCGGACGGCATGCATTCCCGCCTCCCTGCAGATGGCCTGGAGTTCCGCTCCCGTGGTGTTATCCGTCATGCGTGTCAGCTCTTCGATGGATACATCCGGCGCCAGGTGCATGCGTGAGGAATGAATCCTGATGATCTCGAACCGTGCCTTTTCGTCGGGGAGAGGGACCGCCATGATCCTGTCAAACCGTCCCGGCCTGAGAAGGGCGGGGTCGAGCATATCCACCCTGTTGGTCGCTGCCATGATGCGCACATCTCCGCGGTTGTCAAAGCCGTCCATCTCAGCCAGAAGCTGCATGAGGGTGCGCTGCACTTCAGCGCTTCCCGAGGTGCCGTCGTGCATCCTCGTACTTCCGATGGCATCGATTTCATCGATGAAGACAATCGACGGGGCCTGTTCCCGTGCCATACTGAAGAGGTCCCGGACAAGCTGTGCTCCTTCTCCGATAAATTTGTGCACCAGTTCGCTTCCGGACATCCGGATGAAGGTCGCATGTGCTTCATGCGCCACCGCCTTGGCGATGAGGGTTTTTCCTGTGCCGGGCGGGCCATACAGGAGAATGCCTTTCGGCGGCTCGACGCCGATTTTCCTGAAGATCTCCGGCCTCGTGAGTGGATACTCGACCGCCTCACGCACTTCTTCGATCTCATCCCTGAGACCGCCGATCTGTTCAAAGGTGACATCCGGAGATTCTTCAAGTTCCATGACCCTGACGCGGGTGTCATGTGAGTTATCAATGGTGCGGACGACCGACAGGGCATTATTGACGGCGACCTTCACCCCGGGTCTGAGTACGTGACGAAGGTCATCCGAAACGGTGGTGACATATTCCTGATTATTTCCCTGCTGCCTGAGATAGACTTCACCGTTTTCAAAAATATCAACGACAACGGCAACAAAGAGCGGGGTGCGTTTTAACTGGATATTTTCTTTTTTGAGCTGATCGCATTCTGCCTTGAGATTCATGATCTCCTTTTGCTGAAGTGCAGTGCGGATCTTCAAATCCTCCAGTTCTGACTGTTCCTCTGTTTCCTTGTAGGTTAGTTCAGCATCATTCGCTGTGGTATTGATGATGGTCTCATCCATGCTGTATTTATCTTTGTTGTACCTACATTTATTTGGTATGTCCATTACAATCAGAGCCCGGAGCATCTCTGAAGGTGTCGGTACCGGAGAGATTCTTGTCAGCCATGAACCGATTTCATTTCTCTCGGG
>JBFFLM010000135.1:0-4661 GCA_041554835.1 Methanogenium sp. | reverse complement strand
GGTCATCTTCCGGTTTGACAAAATCCGTCAGGCCCTTGAGGGTGTCGAAATGGGCGTTTACCGACTGGACGTGCAGGTCGAAGACCGCCTTGGACTGGTCGCCTTGCGCCTTCATCTTGTTGACGGCATCGACGTATCCCTGTCCGTCGGCAACCTTGAACGGGCCGCCGCGCTTTTGCTTCAGGATGTTGACGTCGGCACGCTGGGCACCCATGGCCTCGTCAATCATCTTCTTGTAGATTTTTTCCATACATACCACCTCGCATAGCGGTGATGCCCCATATCGTGTCGCACTACATAAGCCTATCTGTCACCAATAAATGCAA
The DNA here is from genome assembly GCA_041554835.1 of Methanogenium sp. GTDB lineage: Archaea > Halobacteriota > Methanomicrobia > Methanomicrobiales > Methanomicrobiaceae > Methanovulcanius. The sequence continues at coordinate 4,335 of JBFFLM010000135.1, read as the reverse complement.
CTTCACAATTGAATGGAAAAATAGAGGTAAACGAGGTATATTTATCCAATTACCCGGCACACATCAGGAGTTTTGAACTGACGCCAATCCGGACTTCGGGCGCTCAGAGACGGATACCGATGACCTACGGCCCGGACGGTTCGGCCATCTTCCGGTCAATCCAGGCGGCAATGATCCCCCTGAGATCCTCCGTGCCGGGATTCTCCGGTGCCTTGTCCCGGAGCTCCGCCTCGAGCTCATCGAGGAGGGGATGAATCACATCCTGCATCATCTCCGCAGCTTTGACTCCCTCCATCCCCTGCGCCCTGTGCCGGAGGAGGGCTGCGAGGTGATCCATCTCACCTGTTATGATGAGGATGTTTTCGAGGTGCATCGCACCGGGTTCCCCGCCTTTTCTGCCATCTGTCTCTTTCTTCATCTCCGGCCCTCTCAGGTCTGCCGGCCAAAACCAGCCCGTATTGGAACGGACGCCAGACCGGAAGATAAGGTGTATCCGTCCCCATACTTTAATGCAACCCCTGTGTGCTGATGCACACCATGACGATCTGCACATCAATACTGCATATCATAACAGGGAAACCATAAATAACCGAAACGTCCTATTAAAATATGGCAGAGTCATGCCGGTACATCATGTACTGATACCATCCGGAAATGAGTGAAGAAGATCCATCCAAACACAAGGACAACATCGGTAATTCCTGACGCTGTCGCCCGAATCCCCAAACGGGCGGCTAATAGCCTCTATCGAAACACGTTGTTCACCTCTTCAACAAACACCCCCCAAATGTTACATTGAGGAGATATTCCCATACTCATTGCTGGATATTGCCGGAAGGGTACCGGAAACAACATCCGGTACGGGCGTGATCGTCTGCCGCCTAACAGGACCGGACGCATACGGGTACCCCCAATATCCCTGTGCTCCGTATATAATCCCCCTTCCGGCGCACCCCACCTCTTGTTACCATGGTTGCAGAACCCCCCGCTATGGCAGGGCCACTGTTTCACTGTTCGACGGGTTTTCCACGGGTATGCAGGACTGGCGCTTCTTCTCCAGGGATACCTCAGCAGGCCCGGGCGATGCCCGTGCCATGACATAAGAGAAATTAATGCCATAGAAGAACCACATTTCCTCACCACCATCGCTGGAGTGATGTAGGCCTATGGCGATTTTTGACAATATCTTCGGGCAGGGAAGCGGCCCGGACCCCTGGATAGAAAAGGGGAAGGCAAGCTTCGGACAGGGGAAGTACGAGGAGGCACGCAGGCACTTTGACAAGGCACTCGAACTCGAGGCCAACAACCCGGGCGTGCACTATCTGCGGGGGCAGGCGCTCTTCAACCTGGGAGACATGCGGGAGGCGGAGGCATCCTTCCAGAGATGCGTGGCCCTCTCCCCCGACGACATCGTTTCGTGGGAGGCGCTCGGTGCGACCCTGATGCGGGAAGGAAAGTACAGGGAGGCGCTTACCTGCCTTGACCGGATCCTCGGGGGGGCGGGAACAGACCTGCACACCAGCCTGCAGAAGGTGCGCTGTCTCGAACACCTCGGCACCTATGGCCAGGCGGCATCCCTGATGGAGGACGTGGCTGCCCGCCACCCCGACGATATGGCGTTTCGCGAAGAGGCGGGGCGCCTGGCGATGCTTGCCGGCAATTTTGCCGATGCGTCGTCCCATTTTGCCACGGTGCTGAAGTTCAGGCCGGATGATGCGGCACTTCTCAGCCTTGCAGCGGACGCGGCCCGCAGGAAGGGGGACACCCCGGCGGCCGTCGACCTCTACCGCAGGGCGGTCACCGCCGACCCGGAGGACCATGGCACCCTGATGCGCCTTGCGCTCCTCTACGACATGCTCGGCCGCCACAGCGATGCGGCGGATACCTACCGCAGGGTTCAGCTCGCCGACCCGGACAATCCGACCGCGGGGCTCTCCCGGGCGGCAAGCCTCTTTTTTAAGGGCGACTACCGCGAGTGCACACGCGCCCTCGAGATCGTCACGAAGAAGAACCCGGAGGATACCAGCGCCTGGTACATCATGGGGGCGGCGTTCGAGGCGATGGGCGAGTTTGACCGTGCCGGGGGGTGCTTCGATGCAATGCTCAAAGTGGACCAGGACAACAGCCTCGCCTGGTATCACCGCGGCATCGCCATGATCAACACCGGGCGCTACGAAGACGCCCTCTACAGCTTTGAGAAGGTGATGGCCGGGGGCGGCAGCGACCATGCGATGTCATGGATCAATACCGAAGCCGACCTCAACCTCTTCGGCCAGGAGACCTCGAAACGCCAGGCGGTGGCCCGGACCATGGACATCGATGTGAGGGAGACCACCCTCCTCGAACTCCAGGGAGATGCGTACATGCACCTCAGGAAGTACCGGGAGGCCCTGACCATCTACACCCGCCTCCTCGATGCCGACCGGGAGAACATCGATGCGTGGCGCCGGAAGGCGGAGGCGCTCATGAACATGGGCGATTACGAGCGGGCGGCGGAGGCGCTTTCGAAGGTGACGGCGGCCTACCCCGCGGACTGGCCTGCCGTCACCATGCTCGGAGATGCGTGGATGCGCACCGGCGACCCGGCAAAGGCCGAGGACTGCTACCGCAGGGTGGTTGACGCAGGCTCGGGCGATGTCGGGACCCTGCGCAGGCTCGGGGAGATATACCTGAACAGCGGGCGCCACGAGGAGGCCCTCACTCTCTTCGATGAGATTCTCGCCGCACGCCCGAACGATGCAGGCACCCTCGTCCTCAAGGCCGCCTCCCTCCTGGAACTCGGGCAGTACCGCGAGGCGCTGGAGGCCTATGAGGCGGTCGGAGGCAAACACGGCCGCGACCTGACGGTGCTCCGGTCGATGGCGACGGCCTTCGAACACCTCGGGATGTACCCCGATGCACTGGCGATGATCGATCAGGCCCTTGCCCTTGCCCCCCGTGACATCAGCCTCTTTTCTCAGAAGGCGGGCCTTCTCGAGAAGTCCGGCGAACTCGAAGCGGCTGCCGAATACTATACCCGCGTCGTCGAGGAGGAACCCGGCAGAGCGGGCATCACCCTGCGCCTGGGCGAATCGCTCAAATGCCTCGGGAAGTTCGATGAGGCAATCTACTTCTACCAGCGGTCCCTCGAGCGCAACAAGGACGATCCCGATGCCTGGATCGCTCTTGGCAACACCTACCTGAGAAAGGGCGACGCCGCCCACGCCCACCGCTGCCTGGAAAAAGCCGTGAGCCTTCGCCCGGATGACCCGGTGATCCGCTTTGAAGAGGGGTGGATTCTTGCGAAGATGCGCAAGTATAAGGATGCGATAGCGGCCTTTGACGAAGCCCTTGCACGAAACCCCGAGCATGCCCCGTCTCTCAGGGAACGGGCAAATGCACTCCTGGAAAGCGGCATGCCGGAGGAGGCGGCGGAGGGGCTCACCGCCTACCTCGCCCTCGTCCCCGACGACACCACCGCCCGTATCCTTCTCGGTCATGCACAGGAGCGGTCGGGCCGTTTCAATGAAGCGATCGCCCGGTACCGCGAGGCGCTTGAGGCAAACCCGAAGGATACGGATACATGGCTTCGCCTGGCCGCCGCCTTCATGCACGAGGGGCAGTACGGGGAGGTCGTCGAGGTGGCATCCGCGGTGGCGGATCAGGACCCCGGCAGCCGTGCGGCATGGGAGTACCAGGCCGGGGCACTGGAACGCCTCGGACGCTATGAGGAGGCCGTCGCCGCATGCGAACAGCTGATCTCCTTCGACGAGGGCGACACCCTTGCCCGTTCGCGTCTTGCAGGGGCCCTCCTGAAGTCCGCAAAGTACCCGGAGGCCGCCCGGGCATACGCCACGGTCGTTGCGGCAGATCCTGCCAACACCGAGGCCGGCTACCTGATGGCCGAGGCGCTGCTGGCATCCGGGCAGTACAAGGATGCCCTTGCGGCGGTCAGGCAGATCAGGGAGCTTTCGCCGCGTTCCCCGGTTCCTCCCTTCCTCTCGGCAAAGATCAACGAACGGCTCGGCCTCTTCGATGCTGCGATGGACGATTACCGGGGCTCCATCGAAATCGATAAGAAGAACCCTGCATTCTGGTGTGCCTACGGCCTCCTCCTCGATTCAGTGGGCAGGTACCAGGATGCGGGCAAGGCCTTTGAGGCGGTCCTCGAACTCGACCCGGAGAATTCCGCCCTACTGCGCCAGTACGGCCGCTACCAGTGCATGCGCGACAACCGCGAGGCGTGCGTCACTGCGCTGGAGAAGGCAGTCGAGCTCGAGCCGGACGATCCCACCGGCCACGTCTGGCTGGCGCTCGCCTACCAGCGGGGCGCGGCAAGCGACCTGGACGGGGCGC
>JBFFLM010000134.1:0-4726 GCA_041554835.1 Methanogenium sp. | reverse complement strand
CTTCCTTCTCTGCGTTTTGTATGATGATGACGTTGCTTGCGGCCCCGAGGATGAGGAGGTTGCCCGCAAGGGTGCTTCCCGCGGCAAGCGCCATGAGGGTGGCGTCCGTGACGCCTGCATGGCTTATCAGGGGGAGGGCGAGGGCAACGAAGGGGACGTTGGAAATGAACTGGCTGACGATGATGCCGAGGGCGAAGACGACCGGGACGCCGGTGACGGGATAGGCCGCAGACGCCATCGACTGCTGGAATATGCCGGTGTCCCAGACGCTCTGCATGAGGACGAAGAGGGCGGCAAAAAAGACGAGCGTTGTCCAGTCGATGCTGCGGACGATCTGCACCCGCTCCGGGGAGAGGAGCAGCACCGGCAGTGCGGCAACGACGGCGATGGCGGTGAGGGGGACGGTGATGCCGGTCCCGAGAAGTACGAGTGCCACCTTGAGGGCGACGGTTCCGAAGATGAGGGCAAGCGAGAGCATGGCGGGTCCGGCGAGGCATATCTCTCCTGTCTCTTCGGGGTCATGCGAGAGGACGCACTTGTCGAATTCACGGGGATAGAACGCCTTCATCGCCCCGTAAATCAGCAGGAGCGCTGCAAGGGACGGGACCGCGAGGTAGACAAAGAAGGTCAGAAACGGGTTTGCGAGGCCTCCTTCGAGGGCGATGAGCAGGTTCTGCGGGTTGCCGATGGGGCTTGCCACGCTGCCGGTGGTCACCGAGAAGGCGAGGACGAGCAGCAGCATCACCGGGGAGATGTTGAATTTCCTTGCGAGATAGAGGACGAAGGGGGTGCCGATGATCGCCACCGTATCGTTCATCAGGACGGCGGAGAAGAACCCGGTGACGGCGATGAGCAGCAGGATGAGCAGGTCCATGCTCATCTCGCGCCGGACCGCCCGGTCGGTGAATTCGGTGAGGATGCCGCTTCTCACGATGGCCTCGCCGACGATGAACATCCCCAAAAGAAAGATCATCACGTCCGGGTTGATGGCGAGAAGGGCGTCTTTGGGCGCAATCTGCCCGAGAAGGAGGACGGCGAGGGCTCCTCCCAGCATGATCTGCCAGATGGCAAGCCGGATGCCGCCGGTATTGCGAAGCGCAATCAGGACGAGGACGAGGGCCAGGATGATGAGCGGAAGTATCGTGGAGAAGAGTGCTCTGTTTTTGTATTTCAAGCGTGCCGTCGACAGGTGGCGGACAGGATGGGCCGGGGGGCGGGGTGCAAGGGGTTTTCCGGATTGGCGGAGGCACGCATGTGCCTGCAGAGCGCAGGAAGAGGATGGGTCCGTGGGGTTTGCGACCTCTCCCGGCAGGTGCAGGGCGTCAGGTCCCCCCGGTCCGGTCGGGAGGAGCCGCCGTCGTGGCTGGCTCATATATTTATAGGAGGTCGGCAATTGTGCCTGTTGTGAGAATACATGCCGAGTGATTATTTCGAACTGATGCTCCGCACCCTGCACCTGACGCCGGAGGAACGGGAGATCATCCTTGAGAAGAGAAAGAATCAGTGCATCTGTGATATGTGCCCGACCTATACGGCCTGCGCCCTGAAAGAGGAGGCGAAGGGGGCAGGGAGTAAAACGGGAACCGGGGAAGGCCCGGCCGAAGGAGAGAGTGAATGGGCCCTCAGGGGCGAGTGTGCCTTCTGTACCCTGGGAACGAGCGACTGCATTGAAGAGGAGGTCGAATGCCTCTGTTCCACCTGTCCCCTTTCGCGTGAGATGGACCTTCGGTACTCCTTCTACTGTACCCGCGGGTCGGAGACGCAGCAGAAGATACGGGACGTGATCGGGGTTCGGTGAAGACGCGCCTGTCCGGGAGGATTGGTGATGGCAGGGGTTGTCTGCGGTAAGGGAGGATGCTGGTTGTCGGGGATTGTAGCCGGTGCCTCATCGGAAGATATACTGGAGGTGCACGATGCCGCCATCAAGATCTGCCGCCTGCACCAGGGCAAGGTTCACGGGTCCCGTGGTGGATGCGAAGAGGCGCTTTTCTGCGGCTCCGGCAAGCACCGGAATGATGAGAAGGCTGAGGCGGCCTGCGAGACGCTCGTTGATCAGTGCCCCGTTTAACCCCCCGCCGCTGTCCGAGACGACCCTTCTTAAGCCGTAGTCTTCGCTGAGCCGCTCGAGCGCCTCCCTGAGGGAAACGTGATCGGTGCCGCTTTGGATGACGGGGTATTCCCGTTTCTGGAGGTAGTCCAGATAATCTTTGGGCGTGGCATCGGAGACGAGAACGATGACGTCCTTTGTATATTCCATGCGCCGGTAGATGTGCAGGAGACCATTGAGGGCGCCCCGGCTGTCCACGATCACGCTCACCGGCCGCGGGTCGTCCGGGGCCGGTACCGGGCGGATGAGGTCGCTCTCCTCTTCCATGGGCACTTCATCCATGAACATCCCGATGCCGTACCGGGCCGTCGCCGACCCGATGAGGATGGCATCGGGTTCGAATGCCAGAAGGGTGGAGTAGTGGAGCCCGAGGTCGATATCAAACCCGAGGATGGCAGAATCAAGGCTTACGGTGTTGTGGATGATGACATCCGGAATCATACGGATGGATGGGGAAGAGGGATATTTAGTTCCTGTTGTTCCGGGGCGAATCTGATGGTGTAAGAGAGGGGGTGTTAAGGGTGGTGCCCCTCCTTACGGCTCGTCGTTGCACTGTCCGATATACTCCTCAATCGGGATGGCGCTCTTCCGGTAATACTCGTATACTCGTTCGGCCCATGCAAGCGCCTCCGGTGCGGTGCTTACGAATCCGTTCATGAAATCATAGGTATTCGAACCCTTGAAGTGCATTTTCATGGAGAGGTAGGTGTCGGTGACCGTCATACAGGGAGGTATGGGACGTTCCGTGACAAGGAACCCGAAATGGGAAATAGTGGAGATATATTGGACTTTTGTCCTGTACGTCTCTGTATACAGGTGGCGTGCAAGCTCCGGGGGTACGATAATTTCGGCAGGAAAGCCGTCCACGACCCGCAATGTGATGGCATCCGCGATACCGGGATTTGCCATGCCGGTGATGCCGTGGATATGGTGTGCGGCTGCAATGATGCCCATGTAATGTTCATAGGTCCTGAAGAACTCATTCGCCTCATCATGGATGATCTCCGACTCTGCGAGATCCCCGATGGAATCGAGGGCGAACCAGGGAAGGTTTCTCAGGTCGTGGTCCCGCCAGAATTCCTGGTGCCTGAGGATCAGCGCCGTCAGCGGGATGATCTCCTGTATCCGGGAGGCGACGTCTAGCCCCCGTGGGGTGAGGGAAATCCCGTTCATATCTTCCCGGACGAGTCCCGCCTCGATGAGCTTTTTCAGATTCGTACGAAAATGAGAAGAGCCGCAGCCCGTCACGCTCCGCAGCACATCGCGGTCCGTCGCGCCATCTGCCAGCGCCAGGAGCGTTCTGGTGCGGATGCCCGACCGGAAGACGATGTTTACCTCCTTCATTCGTCGTTCGTAGTGGTCCCTGAGGTCGGGGAGGCGGGGGAATGCAGGCTGGTAACGGAGTCCCCCCGGCCCCTCGTTCCCCTCCACAGCAGGGGTGTCCGATACGGGAGGGGTTTGGGATTTATCGTCCGCATCCACGTCCATGCCGGTATAAAGCGGCAGGATCTTCGTTGCGAGCACCGTCCCCAGGGTCGTGAGGGTGTACGTTTCGTTCTGATGCGCCACAGTTCCATGCTCCTCGAGCCGACGGATCTTTGCAAGGACGGCACCATGGACGTGGCCGGACTCGGCACAGATTTCGGGGATCGAACGGCCGGCTCCCAGGAGGAGCAGGAGGATTTTTATGCTGACCGCTGATGAAAAGAGGTCACGAATGCCGGAGCCGTACTGGTCGTAGAGGGAAAAAACTGACATAAGATATCGCTGACGTACGTATACTAGCATTGATGCGTTTCTCTATACTAATTAGTTTTTGGTTTGGCAAAAACCCAATTTAGGGGTTTAAATTGGAAAATAACTCTAATTTAAAATTAATATTATTATTTGATAATATTATAGCAATAATTCTAAAAAATAAGCAAATTATGGATAAATATGGAAATTCAATGTAAAAATTAGGGCTTTTTATAATCGTTGCTCTCCGGGCTGATACAGAATGATTAGCAGGAAATTCAGTGGTATGCAAGGACGGAGGGAGCGCTTCATAACCGTGCATAGTTTTTTGCCCGCCGCACCGCAATCACCTCCCATGCAACCCTCCAAAACAGCCGAACAATTCTTCGCCGCCGATGCCTTTGCCCGCGAGATGGGAGTGGAACTGGTGGACGTCTCTGCCGGCCGGGCGAAGGTGAAGATGGACATCCGGGACCGGCACCGAAACGCCCATGGCACCGTCCACGGCGGGGCGCTGTTTACGCTCGCCGACATCGCGTTCGCGCTTGCATCCAACTCCCACGGCATCCCTGCGGCGGCGATCAACGCCCATATCTCCTATCTCAACGCCGCACGGGAGGGGACGCTCTTTGCCGATGCGGAAGAGTTCGCCCTCAATCCGAAGCTTGCCTCCTACACCGTGCATGTCACGGACGGGGACGGCGGGCCCATCGCCATCTTCCAGGGAATGGTGTACCGCAAGACACCACCGCGGGTGCAGGAGTAACGGTATACCCGGATAATCCCGCAGAAATCCTCCCGCCAAATTCACTCTTTCCGGAGTATTTCTTATTTTCCCTGCTCATTGCGGCGACAGGAGAATTCCGGGCAGCCGTTTCCCGT
>JBFFLM010000133.1:0-4737 GCA_041554835.1 Methanogenium sp. | reverse complement strand
GGAGCTTTATAAATATGTGCTCGGCACCCTTCAGGTCTTCAGCGGAATTCGCTGCGCCATTGCATACCCGGTAATGACCGCAACCGACGTCCCGAACGCTGCATTGAGGCCAGCGTCCCCGGTATCGATGAACAGGGACGGGGTCCGGGAGAGTTTTCCCGGCGTTGCGAGGACGATGAGGTTCTCTGTCCCCGCACGCCGAAGGACCGCAGGGGAGAACTGCTGGTTTCCCCGGCCGAGGACGAAGCCCTGGGCACCGATGGGGGAGACGATGATCTTTGCTGAAGGATACCGGTCCAAAAGGGCACATATCCCGTCCTCGTTCAGGTCCCGTCCCACCATCCTGCCGTCATAGATTGCATCGACCCCGAGGAGCGTGCCTTCAAGGCCGAGGAGGGCGGTGACCGCTGCGGTCGTCGACCCGGCGCCGAGCAGGTACAGGGTACCGGAGCGCATGATCTCCACGATGAAGTGAGCGATCGCCTCCTGCGCCCGGGCCTCAGAGGTGCCGTCAGACGCCCACTTGGAGACCTGACGGAGGTCGGGGAGGGTCGGGGTGACAGCGATCCCGTAGACGGTCGTCGAAAGGGTGTTTCGCCGGTAGGCCTCCTCGTCGACGTCCAGGACCTCGGCATCGGTACAGGACGCATCCCCGAGGCGGCGGACTATCTCAGCAGCAGCGGCAGGCGTGGTCGAAAAGACCCCGGAGTACATCTTCACCCCCGACGGAATCCCAAGGAGGGGGATATCATGGCCGCAGACCGAATAGACGTCGCGGGCAGTCCCGTCACCGCCACAGAAAATGATAAGGCCTGCTCCGGCCGTGATACACGCCTCGCAGGCGGCGATGGTGTCGTCGCGGGTGGTCGTCGCCGCCGCCTGACGATAGACGGTCTCGCAGTCGTACCCGGAGGAACGCAGGATATCCTCGCCCATCGGGCCTGCAGCCGTGCAGAAAGTATGGGAGATGTGCCCAAGGGCGTCGCAGAATGCCCGCGCCTTAATGGGGGCGACCGGCCGTGCCCCAAGGGCGACCGCCCGCTCGTACTGCCCGTCGGTCCCCTTGAGGCCGACTGCGCCGCCCATCCCTGCAACAGGGTTTACCAGAAACCCAATCTTCATCCTCTCAGACCCTTGGGAGGTCTTTGAGCGACTCGGCAATAAGGTCTGCGGGGTACTCATAATCGGGGAGGGCGCCGCTGAAGTAGGCCTCATAGGAGGTCAGGTCAAAGTGGCCATGGCCCGAGCAGTTGAAGACGATCGTCTTCTCTTCGCCCGTTTTCGTGCACTCATTAGCACAGTCGATGACCGTTTTCACGGCGTGCGCCGCCTCGGGGGCGATAATGATTCCCTCGGTCCGGGCGAAACTGACGGCCGCCTCGAATACCTCGTTCTGGTGATAGGCACGTGCGTCCAGGACCCCTTCCGCATGCAGGAGCGAAACAAGCGGGGCCATCCCGTGGTACCGCAGGCCGCCGGCGTGAATCGAGGGCGGGATAAACCCGTGGCCAAGGGTGAACATCCGCATGATGGGTGTGTACCCAGCGACATCCCCGTAGTCATAGGCATAGAGTCCCTTGGTCAGGGTCGGGCATGCAGTGGGTTCGGTCGCGATGATCTCGAGGTCCGGTCGCCTGCCGTCGAGCTTGTCCTTCACGAACGGGAAGGCGAGGCCTGCGAAGTTCGAACCCCCGCCGGCACAGCCGATGATGATGTCGGCCTCTGCCTCGTCCATCGCCAGCTGCTCCTTTGCCTCAAGCCCGATGACGGACTGGTGGAGGCATACGTGGTTGAGGACCGACCCCAGGGAGTAGTTGGTGGTCGACTTTGAGGCGGCGTCCTCGACTGCTTCTGATATCGCAATTCCCAGGGAGCCCGAGGTCTCCGGGTCCTTTTCAAGGATTGTACGACCGGCGTTCGTCACAGGAGACGGGGACGGGATGCACTCAGCGCCCCAGCACTGCATCATCATCTTGCGGTACGGTTTCTGGTCGTACGACCCCCGGACCATATAGACGGTGCAGTCCATGCCGAAGAGCTGGGTCGCAAAGGCGAGCGAGGAGCCCCACTGCCCGGCACCCGTCTCGGTCGCAATCCGCTCGATGCCGTCCTTCATGTTGTAGTAGGCCTGGGCAATCGCCGTGTTCGGTTTGTGGGAACCCGGGGGTGAGACGCCCTCGTACTTGTAGTAGATCTTTGCCGGTGTGCCGAGGGCCGCCTCGAGGCGGTGAGCACGGTACAGCGGGGAAGGTCTCCACAGTGTCAGGATGTCCCGTACCTCTTCGGGAATGGTGATGTAGCGATCGGTGGAGACCTCCTGTCTGATCAGTTCCTTTGCAAAGATCGGAGCGAGGTCCTCCGGCCCGATCGGCAGCCCGGTCTGCGGGTTGTACGCAGGGTCCAGCGGCCTCGGAAGATCTGCCTGGATGTTATACCACTTCCGCGGCAGATCGTTCTCGTCGAGGAGGATCTTCGTTCTCATGTCATATATGTTGTGCAGTGGACATATTTATACATTGTTGCACACGTATATTTCCCCCTTCTTCGAAGATATTCGGGAAAAACGTTCAATTACGACGAAACGATAGAGCCTGCACTCGCCGAAGTCCATCATTAGGATGCCGTTGGGGGGAAACGGCATCCCCAATCTGCAAGAATTGGTACCATTCTGGGGGGAAGTGTCCCGACCAGAATTAAGTAGAAGTGGTCTCTCATTATATAAAACCTTTGTATTAGATGATATCTCCGCGCCCCCTTTTTTTAGACTCTTCCTCAGGCAAAGGATGGGAAAACACATTTGGATACCTCTTCATGGACTGGCGCCCGTCACGACGGATGATCGAGGAGCAGAGAAAAACAGCGCATCTGATGTTTTCTGATGTTGATATGCCCCGGATAACGAAGGATAACCGGAGAGAGCTATCACTTCGGTCTGATGGGCATAAAGGAGGAAAATGAATAGTTCTGGGTATTTTCCACATCGTGCGGCACCACCCCCAAGTACTGATGATTTACGCATATGTATGCAGACAACTTTTTGCAAAATACTTATGTTGGTGTGTTGGAATGGCAGTATGAACTGAACACTGGAGTTCTTCAAGACTCTCTATTCTTGCAGCCATCGGGTCTGCAATCGGATTCGGAAACATCTGGAGGTTTCCGTATGTCGCATACGAAAACGGCGGCGGGGCATTTCTCATCCCGTACTTTATTGCTCTTTTTATCGCCGGTATCCCTCTGATGCTCCTTGAACTGGGCATGGGCAGCAAATCAAAAGCAGGCCCCCCCGCAGGCATTCAGGGACCTCATAGGAAAGAAGAAGGAATGGATCGGCTGGCTCGCCTCGATCGCAGCATTCCTTATTGTGCTCTATTACGCTGTCATCATCGGCTGGGCAGTAGACTATGCCTTCTTCTCCATCAACCTGGACTTTGCAGGAAACCCTGAGGCATTCGTCTTCAACGACTTCCTGCAGATAACGGATGGTCCGTTCAGCTTTGGTGCCATCAACTGGATCATCGTCTTTGGCCTCGGTATCGTCTGGGTCTGGATCTACTCCGAGCTGAGCAGCCCGTATGGTAGGTATGACACGCTTGCCCTCTCTATCGGGTTTTTCATCGTCGTCATCGGCGCTCCCATCGCCTCATTCATCCTTGCAATGACGATGCAGGCGAGGCTGGCAGCGGAAGAAGAAGAGTGGGATCCAATTCTCATTTTTCCTATTTTTTCTCTAATTTAACGTACATTTCCGTTTTATGTCAATATTCGTCAGTTATTCCCTGTAGCAGGTAAATGGAAACCTAAATGACTGAAGAGAAAAAAATGCTCTGTTATAGGGCACCCCGACCGACCGGAGGGGCCACTTTGGCGCATGACACCAGGATCACGGCAGAGAGACCAAGGCATATCCATCGAGACGACGATGATGGCCGCTATCATCGTCGCCTTCATTGTTTTCATATTTATAGCCTGCGGCACGGCCTGGTATGGCGCTCAAAATCAGCTGGAGAGTGAATTCGCCGAGGATATGGTGCAGACGGAGACGGCGCTGTACAGTTCGGTAAGTCTGGTAGGAAAGGGTCTCGCCGTCTTTGATTCCTACTATGACGTGCAGATGTATGAGGTCCTCACTGAATTCAGGGACCAGTACGAGGAAGCGGGCGGGGACCCGGCAGCAACGGATGTCTATGCAATCCGTGACCTTCTTGCCCCTTCTATCGATGGCGAACTGAATCTCTATATCATCTCATCGGATCATGTGATCATTGCCGCAACCGAACCGCTCGAACTCGGCACTGACTTTTCCCCCTACACGGGATTCAGCCGCCGTCTTGATGCAATCAGGGAGGGAGACAGCTTTGCTTCCGATGCATGGCTTCCGGGGCTCAACAACCCGACCCTCATCCAGAAATTCGCCTACCTCCCGACCTCCGATCACCAGTATCTCCTTGAGGCGGGGATTGCAAATGATCTCTTCTTCGAACCGCGAAGCGAGTACTTCTCCTATTCCGAGGCCGCAACCACCATCAGGGAGGTGAACGACGCCGTCGACCGCATCGTCATCTTTGACATCACCGGCGATGCCATCGGCATACCCAATACGGAGACAAAGGCATGGGCAACGGAGATCGGGTATGCAAATCTATCGGCCCTGCTGGAAGATGTAGAGGCGACCTTTGATGAGAGAACAGTCCGTGAGATCCGCATTCCCGGAAAGGATCTCCTCATTCGTTTCAT
>JBFFLM010000132.1:0-4767 GCA_041554835.1 Methanogenium sp. | reverse complement strand
CGTGCTGCATGCGCATCTTTGGCAGGTACACCGACCCCGTCGTCCGGCTCTTGATCTGATCCCACTGCCGTACGCCATGCAGCGCAAACCGGTCGTCCCGGTCGTACCCGCCTTCCGCAAACATCACCTCCACCGTGGCAACAAAGTCCTCCGCAAGCTCCGGGTGCTCCGCTCCCGCAGGCACCACAATACCATACACCACCGGCACCCCGGTCCGGACGCTCCCCACGCTGCTGAAGCGCTGGAAGCCGAGCACGACCTCTGCGGTTGCGTAATTCCCCGCATAGGCAGGGGTGCTCAGGTCGATTTCCGGCGGGAGGGGGAGATACAGAAGGCCATGCTCCTCCGCGACACTCCGGTACTCGAAGGCGTAGTCGATGCCCCCCGACTCCAGGTGCGAGAGGAGAAAGATGCTCCCGTCCCGCTCCCGTCATCCCCGCCACCCGCCGCCTCGAACGGCACCGCACAGAGGAGGATGAGGACGAAGAAGGCGGCGCCTGCCATCAGGAGCCCGTGACCGGCACCTCTCCTGAGCCTTCCTGTCATACCAATCACAAGGCATGCTCCGTTTTAGTGCCTTGCGATTCTCTTTGCTGTTTAACGGCATCCATTGACATGGCGGCTGCGGCGCTGCCACGATACGGGAAAAACCGCCCCTTTTACGTCACTGAGCGCCAGAATAGTTTCTATGCTCCATCCGCAGGAGAAGACCGCGATTGCCCTTCTGGCAGGCGTGCTGATCGTGCTCACCACCGCCCACCTCGTCCTGGGAGCCCTCGGGACCGCCCCGTTTGCGAGGCCCTACTCGGCCGATGCCGTCCCGGGCGACCTCGTCGTCCTCAACGGGACCGTCGACGACGCCCGCACGACCGCACAGGGCGGCCATGTGATCCTGTCCATCAACGGTACCACGGTCTTCATCCCCCGGCAGGCGGCGGACGGCCGTGCCTTTGTCAAAGGGGACATCCTCGCGGTTACCGGAACGCTGGAGCTCTATGAGGGGTCACGGGAAGTGGTCCCGGCACGACCGGACGATATCATCGTCTGTGCCCGGGCTCCCTCGCCCGCCTAATCAGAAAAGATATCGGATTCGTTCTTTTTGTCAAACGAGATCCTGTCAAATCCCTTTTTCCCCGATTTTGCCGCTCTTTCAGCTCTTTGCGGCTCTTCGGGTGCTTCAGGGCGTTCGGCAGTGATCTGCTCATCAGGGGAGAGGGGGGTGTCCGGTTCGTCCTCCACCACGGGCCGCCTCTCCGGCGGCTTTCGCCCGCTGACCCCGCTCCCCTGCTCAAGATCACTCTCGATGATCTTCTCGGTGCCCATGATAGTTCATCGGTTACCCGATGAGATAATACTGCCTCTTGTCATCCGGCACAGGGTGAAAAAAAGAGAATTTCAGGCAAAGAGCGCTTCCAGGGGAACGTCGCAGGGCGTTACGGCCGGCGGGGACCCTCACGGGAACGGGGGAGCAGGTAGCCGTCCCACCACGTGGCTGCCCGGCACCCGCATCGGGTGATGATGCACCCTTTCAGAGAGATAAATCCATTCATCATCGGCGACTCAGTGCCGCTTCAGGGCTGTCCAGCCGCCGTTGCGGCCCTCTACCATGAGGACGACCCGCCCGCCGACCAGATTCGCCTTCACCGATTTTCCTGCCGGGGTAAAGACGGTCCCCGCGGTGACCCTCTGGCCGTCGAGACTCCAGATCTCATCGATGCCGGCCCCGAGAAGAACAGAGGCCTCCTGCGGGCCGGTGAGGTCACGGACGGTGCCCCGCATCAGGAGGCGGCCGTCATTGCCGGTCGAGGCGAGACCCAGTCCCGCAAGCGATCCGATGACCCCGTCCTCCGTCCCCCCGAGACCCTTGAGGGTGATGCCGTGGTTTCTTGCAAGCGTCCGGGCACGCTCCTGGGTGAGGACGGTGGCCTTCGCATCCCACCCGTAGGCCTGCAGCGCCGGGGTGATGGCCGACGCGTGCGCCGCACAGAGACCGGGATCGCTCCCCTCGATGAAGTCGTCCAGCATCATCTCCTCGGCGATGCCGAGGACCTCGGGTACGGCCGACTGAACATCGGTCTCGATGTGAAGCACGGCAGAGCTGTTGTGCGACGTGAACGGAATATCCTCGTGCACATAGAGCTGGTGGCGGGTCACGGCGCTGACCGGATAGTGATCGCCGATGGCCTTTGCCACCGCCCGTGCGAGTTTGCCGGTCCCGCGGGACTCGTGGTTGTCGGTGTCGTCCATCCCCAGATATATCGTCATACGTGTCTCCCCAGAATGTATCCTGCCATTCATTCATAATGGCTGGTATTGTGCGCCGGGTTAACCACAAAGAGTTACCTCAACCCATCACCCGTCCGTTGACGGACACGATCATTCCTCCCGTTCGGGAAGGATCCGGCATGCACACCGTCAGGGAGTAACAGAAAAAAAGAAAAGAAGAGTCCTAAATCCCGAGGTTGGGGGTCAGCGCCCAGTCGGGGATGCCGACACCGAAGCCGAGGACCCACATGAAGACCGTAAACATCATGACGGTCAGAATGCCAATGCCGATGAAGTTGAGGACCCACCCGGTCTTGATCATATCGTGCATGCTGATGTACCCGCTGCCGTAGGCGACGGCGTTCGGGGGGGTCGCCACCGGGAGCATGAACGCCATCGAACAGGTAAAGGTGGCCGTCAGCATGAGAATCCACGGGTGTATCCCCATCGAGATGGCGGTGACCGCCATGATCGGGATCATCACGGACGCCATCGCAGTGTTCGACGTCACCTCGGTGAGAAGCGAGATGATGATGCCGACGATCACCACCACCGCGACGACCGAGAGGGCGTTGAAGATGGTGAAGTTGTCGATGATCACCTGGGCAAGGCCCGAGGCGATGAACGCCTTGGAGAGCGCAATACCACCGCCGAAGAGGATGAGAATCCCCCACGGGATCTTCTTTGCCCATTCCCAGTTCATGGTATAGATGCCGTTTTCCCGGTCGACCGGAAGGAGGAAGAGCAGGAGCGCCCCTGCAATCGCAATCGTCGAGTCGTCGACCATCGGGAGGTAGGTATTGATCCCGGGGATGACAATATCGCCGATCACCTTTTCCGTGCGCATGATCCAGGCAAACGCCGCCAGAACGAAGACGAGAAGCGTCCACTGCTCGCCCTTTCCCATAGGGCCGAGCTCTTTCATCCGCTGCTCGATGATCTCCCTGCCGTGCGAGATCTTCTTCGGCATGTGGCGGTACGGCCCGTAGACCAGCCAGAGCCAGGCGATCGGGAGGAAGACGACGACGAGCGGCAGGCCGATCTTCAGCCAGGTAAAGAAGTCTATCGGGGAGACGCCGGGGAAGAGCGTCTCCATCTGGGCCATGAAGATACCGTTCGGCGGGGTGCCGATGATCGTGGCAAGACCGCCGATGGACGCGGCGTAGGCAATCGAGATGACGATGCACTCCGCAAATTCCCGTTGTGTCTGGTCCATCTCTTCGAGCCGGACATCCGAGCGGGGGAGGATGGTCGCGATGATCGCAATCGCGATCGGGATCATCATCATGGCGCAGGCGGTATTCGAGATCCACATCGACAGAAATGCCGTCGCCAGCATGAACCCGAAGACCAGCATCCGCGAACTGGAGCCCATCCTGCTCAGGATGACAAGGGCGATACGTTCATGCAGCCCCCAGCGCTGCATGGACATGGCAATGATGAAACCACCCATGAAGAGGAAGATAACCTTATCCGCATAGGGGGCCGCTGCGTTACCTGCTGAGAGCACACCGAGGGCCGGGAAGAGGACAATCGGCAGGAGTGCCGTTGCCTGTATCGGTATCGCCTCGGTGATCCACCAGATGACCATCAGTGCAGTCGACGCGGCAGTCGCCTGTACCGGGAAGAATGACGGGTCAGCCGGCCATAAAAGAATGGCGAGGAATACAGCGATCCCGAGAATTCTTCCTATTGTTTTCTTCATATCAGAATCTTTTAGATGGCATTGATATAATAGGCTATCTTTTCGAAAATAAAGCGAAAATCGGGGTTTTTTTCGTTTTTATCACGTCTTCGGGAACCTATTACCCGATGACGATTTTTCGGGGTTGAAACCGGATTTCATGAGGTAAATCAATTTTATTTCTGAAAAAAAGCACGTAATGCGCCAAATTCGTATGAAGATCGCACATCCCCGTATTTCGGGATGAACCGCCGGTTCGGGGTATTATTTCCGTCTATGCGCGGCACCCGCCCGTTGGAGCTCCTGCAGGCGCCTGCACGGCAGCGGGGGAGCCAGTCATTTATGATGGGCCGTTTCCATAGGTACATCAGACGATATCATACTGACCCGGAGATGAAGACCTATCGACTACGATGCAGACCTTGTTTCAATCTCGCAGGGACCCCTCCTGCACATGAACCCCGTCACCGATGCCGCCATCGTTGCCGCGGGAGATGCGGCCGGCCTGGATGAGGCCGCCACGGTGGTCGACTTCGGGTGCGGCAACGCCACCGCCCTCATCCTCTTTGCCGGTGTCTTCGGGGTATCCGGGTCCGGCATCGAGGCACGACCCGACGCCTGCGCCACCGCCCGGACCTTCGCTGCGGAGGCCGGATGCGGCGACGCCATTGAGATCATCTGCACCGATGCAAGGGAATACCGCCCTAAGACCCCTGCAGACCTTGCGGTGGCACTCGGGGCGTCCCAGATCTGGGGAAGCGTACCCGATGCGGTTGCGGCCCTTGCGGCGGCCACCGGGGATACGGGCCGGATCCTCT
>JBFFLM010000131.1:0-4799 GCA_041554835.1 Methanogenium sp. | reverse complement strand
ATCAAATAATTGATATGATCGATGTTTCCAAGTTCAGAGCTGGTTTGGATATTGAAAAGTGCACGCAGGGTCTCTTTTGGGCTGATAGAGATTTTCCTAATCAACTATTGGACGATAAAAAAAATTTGCAGGCTTCAAATCCGGATTATGGACATATCATTGCAGCACCTGACGAATGCTCTGACGAACTTAGAAAAATTTTCCATACGTCAGGCAGTGAATAAGGGGTTTTGAAATGGGAGTTGCAGTGTGGAATGGGAAAAATCACATGCCTGAACGTATCAGTATCGTACTGGCACTTGCCCTTGTAGCACTGGTCATTTTCAATAATGTGGGTAAAGAAAGGACGGATGGGAGTAATGAGATGATTGAAGTGCGTGAGCCGGTAATTGTAGAGTTTCCTTTGAGGGGAGAATGGCTCGCTCCCAACACTCCTGGGACAAAAATTCCGAGCCACGGCACAGACCAGTTAGGAACAAGATATGCTTATGACTTTATACAGGTTGATTGGGAAAGAATGGGCTGGCCCGCCTATCGCGTCAGCATGCTGCAATATCTTCTTTTTGGGGTTCCCTTAAAGGAATACTATTGTTGGGGCCAGGAAGTGTACGCACCTTGCGACGGGATCGTTGTCCAGGCAGAGGATGGTTATGAAGAACGGGAACGAACGAATTTGCTTTCAGATTTATCTAACGCCTATAAAAATGCCCACTATTTCGATCCGAGTAAAGATGACGTACAATCAGTTGCTGGCAACTATGTCATTGTAGAATGTGGCAACGATGTATATGCTGCGCTGGTCCATCTTCAAACAGGGTCTATTCAGGTTACCGTTGGTCAGAATGTAAAAAAAGGTGAAGTTATAGGTAGAGTGGGTCATTCAGGAAATTCCTTTGCTCCACATTTGCATTTTCAGCTTATGGATAGCAGCGACATAGCTACTGCAAACGGATTGCCTTGCGCTTTTAAACAGTACGAAGTATTCCAGGATGGTGGGTGGCAACAAGTAGTCAATGGTATTCCCACAGATAAAGACAGGATAAGGTTTGGTTCCCAATCCATCTGAATTTCTGATTGGCAATACCATAGACAGAGTCATGAATTGGCAAGCCTGAAGGAACTTCGGGCCATGTTGGCCCGGTGTCGTGACCTGGATATACTTTACACCAGAACCTATGAGGACAACGCCAGCGGGAAGGTCTCAGACGAGCGGTTTATGATGATTTCCAAGCGGTATGATGAACAGCCTGCCCTCAAAAAGAAAATCTCCGCCCTGCAAGCGGTCATTATGAACATTCGTCATGCTGCAGCCAGCAGGAAGTCAGCATACCTACATGTTGGGCAGGGAAGGTATCTCCCGGTCGGCCTCCCTAAGAATCCCGCCCCGGGGACAGATGGTGATGTATAATACCGTCCGGGCGACAACATACTGACCAATGAAGATCACGGTCCTTGCAAGCGGGAGCAAGGGGAACTGCATCTGCGTCGAGGGGGAGTCAGGCACCATACTCGTCGATGCGGGCATCTCCAACCGTGAGATCCGGCGCCGTATGGCAGAGGCGGGTGCCGATGCCGGAAATGTGGAGGGCCTGTTTCTTACGCATGAACATTCGGACCATATCCGGGGCGTCGATGTCTTCTGCCGGGGAGCCGGGGTGCCGGTCTACGGGACAGAGGGAACGCTCGCGGGCCTTATGACGACCCTGAAAAAACCCGGTGCAATAAATAGGCATGCAATGATTCCCGGAGAGGCGGTGGCATGCGGTGATTTTATGGTGACCACTTTTCACACCTCCCATGATGCGGCCGAGCCGTCAGGCTATTGCATTTCCGAGGGTGACGTGACCGTGGGTGTCTGCACGGATACCGGCATGGTGACCTCCGGCATGCTCTCCTTTCTCCGGCGGTGCGATGCGGTGATCCTCGAGAGCAACCACTGCCCGGTGATGTTGGCCGAAGGGCGCTATCCCGCATTTCTGAAACGGCGAATTGCCGATGAAAAACGGGGGCATCTCTCCAATCCCGCCGCCGCGACCGTACTGCGGGAACTCTGCGCCGATCTCTCCCATGTGGTGCTTGCCCACCTGAGCGAGGAGAACAATACACCGGAAAAGGCCCTTGCCACCGCTCATGAGGGCATGGGACTCTTTGCAGGAGATCTGCAGGTCAGGGTGGCACACCAGCACACGATCTCGGATCCGTTTGAGGTATAAACAGCATGGATTTTGCAGAATTTGCCGCAGTATGCAGCCGCATTGAAGATGTGCCCGGGCGGATCGATATGACCTCCATTGTCCGCGACGTCCTGAAGGCTGCGGACGAACCGGACCTTCCGGTTCTGGTACGGTTCCTTATGGGGCGTATCTTTCCCGACTGGAGCCAGGAGAAGATTGGTATCGGGCCGAACCATGTCTATGACGCGGTTGCCTACGTAGTGGGAAAGGACCGTGGTGCGGTTATCAGGGAGGTGAACAGGGGGGGCGATCCCGGCCGTGCGGTGGAGCACCTGCTGGCGCGAAAGGAGCAGACGTCCTTTTTCCTGATGCCTCTTACCCTTGGGGAAGTCTACGGTGATTTCGTCACACTGGCGCATATCGAAGGCTCCCGCTCCCAGAAGGAGAAGCTGAAGGTGGTCAGGCGCCTCTTCGCAAATGCATCTCCTCTTGAGGGACGGTATCTTGCCAGGCTTATGCTCGGGGAACTGCGTATCGGCATCGGGGAGGGCACCATGCGGGATGCAGTTGCAGGGGCCTTTGGCGTCCCCGCAGAACTGGTCGAGCATGCCTACCAGGCAGCAAACGATCTCGGGGAAGTGGGAGTCCTTGCGCGAAAGGGACCTGATGCGCTTGCAGCGGTGCGGGTCGAACTCTTCAGACCGGTGAAGATGATGCTTGCCAAGCAGGGGACGATTGCCGCCATGCTGGAGGAGACAGATCATCTTGCCGCCGAATACAAATATGACGGGACACGGTTCCAGTTCCATAAAAAGGAAGGCGTCTGCAGGATGTATTCCCGCAAACTGGAGGAGGTGACAAATGCGATACCCGATGTGGTGGAGATGCTTGCCGCTGCGACGTCCCATGATATCATTCTTGACGGTGAGGTCATTGCGGTGAAAGACGGGCGTCCGCTTCCGTTCCAGTATGTGCTGCGCCGGTTCAGGAGAAAACACGACGTCGCTTCACATATCGAGGAGATTACCCTCGTCCCGAACGTCTTTGACATTATCTGGATCGACGGGGAGACGCTTATTGATCTCCCGTTTGAAGAGCGCAGGAAACGTCTCGAGGAAGCGGTGGGTGACTTTGTCGCCCCTCAGATTGTCAGTGGTGATGAAGCGGAGATTGAGGCATTCTATCGTGCCGCACTCGATGAAGGCCATGAAGGGATAATGATCAAGGTGCCATCGTCCGGGTACACTCCCGGGGTGCGTGGCAAGGACTGGATTAAAATCAAACCCGCCGTGGATACCATCGATCTTGCGGTCATCGGTGCGGAGTGGGGCGAAGGGCGGCGGGCGAAACTCTTCGGGTCCTTCCTCCTGGCCTGCATTCACGAGGGTGCACTTATCCCCGTCTCAAAGGTTGCCACCGGGTTTTCCGACGAGATGCTTGGCGAGGCCTATGAACTTCTGAAGGATAGGGTTGTTTCATCGGAAGGGAAAACTGTCTATTTTGAACCGGAAGTGGTATTTGAGGTAGGATATGCAGAGATCCAGAAGAGCCCGAATTATGAGGGCGGGTATGCCCTCCGGTTTCCACGGTTTATCAGGATGCGGGATGACAAGGGAGTTGACGAGGTGGAATCCCTCGCACTGATAAAAGAACGGTTCTCCCGGCAGTCGACTACGTAGAAGTGGTTATAATCCGGTATTCCTGCCGGTCCTTGTCCCCATCCACATAGGGATAATAGTCATCATTGGTGCCTTTGAGTTTTCCAAAGTGCACGTCTCCCTGGAAATCGGTATATTTTACCATGACCAGGACCCCGTTTTTGCTTTCGAGGTTGATCTTTCCGTCCACCAGAGGCTCGCCCGACTCCCATGTTACCACACGGTAGCTGAGGTTGGAAAACGGCTGTTTGATCGCGGTCTCCTCGTTTATCTCCCCTGTCTCCTGTATGTGGTAGTCTTTGCTGCGGAGGTCTCTCACATCCGGCGTATCCTTGATCATGAAGATCGTATGAATGCCGGCCAGATAGAGGAGAAGACCGGCCGCTCCGGTCACGATGATGCCAAAGACCATATTGGGGAAGATATACCCGAAGTTTGCAACAACCTCACCAAATGGCAGGCTTTCGACAAATGGTTCTATGAGGACGATGCCAGCGATGAACAGCAGAAGTGTCCCGGTCAGGAGATACAGGACTGCAAGGATACCGAATATCGGGCGGACGGTAGGATTCATCTTTGTCCTGACGGCATGGCGTGACCCGATCAGGTAGAGGACTAAGACAAATATTGCAAAGAGAACCAGACCTGCGACTGCAATCGTCAGGTACTGGTTCTGGGTAAGTGCAGTATAGACATGCGACGAATCCAGTGCCTGGACACCGGGAACCATCGCAAGGAAGAGTATTGCACTCAGGAATGCAGGGCGATTCCACTTCATATCAAGTAGAATAGTATATCCGGGCCGTATATATATCCTTCATTTGGTCAGAAGTCAAAAAGGGTTTTTTGCGACTGCATTTCACCCATCAGGTTTGAATATGCCTCCCATCCGGATGATCCGAGGCATATCGATGCCGCATTGGCTGCCTCCCGGAGGGTCGGATACACCTGCGGGTCCGATTGCATT